>NZ_JBICSQ010000024.1:0-2460 GCF_043197175.1 Amycolatopsis sp. NPDC049252 | reverse complement strand
ACAACCGCCACCCGTTCGTTTTTTTTACACCTGGTGTGTTTTGGGGGGGGGGGGGGGGGGGGGGGGGGGGGCGGCCGCCCCCCCCACCCCCACCGTCAGCCCAGGCCCGGCAGCACTCGCGTGCCTTCTTCGCGGACCGCCTGCAGCGCGCGAGGATCCAGCCCGAGCAGGCGCAGGATGGTCGGCGCGATCTGCGTTGTCGCCACCGGCGCGGCGATCGTGCGGCCGTCGCGATCCGGGCCGCTCACCACGAGCGGCACCGCACGGTCGTCCGGCGCGACCCCGCCGTGCTCGGCGATCTTCTTCGTGCCGCCGGTGTAGACGACGCCGTACTGCGTGACGCCGAAGAGGTCCGGCACCCGGTCGTCGCCGGGCCGCACGCCGAAGTAGCGGGCCGCGTCGGCACCCGCGTACACCGTCTGCAACCCGGAGTGGGTGAACGCCTTGGCCGCGCCGGTGCTGCCGGTGCCGGTTCCGTTCCGCGCCAGCAGGTACTGCTTCGCGAAGGCCGTCGCGGCCGGTGCGCGGTCGGCCAGCCAGAGCAGCATCGCGTCGTCGTCGGTCGACTGGACGACCAGGTCGCCGGCGCCGGGGTGGCGGGCCCGCCAGGCCGCGTTGAGCCCGTCGAGCAGCTTGGCGTCGTCGACGCGGGTGAGCGCGCCCGGGTCGGTCGGCGACTGGCCGTGCTTGGCGGACAGGATGATCGTCGTGGACCGGTCGAGGTGCTGCCGGCGCAGTTCGGCCGCGAACGCGCCGATCCGGCCGTCGACGAAGTCCAGCGCCGAGGTCAGCACCGGTCCGGGCACCGTGCCGCCGGGCAGGTAGCCGCCGGGCTGCCCGCCGGACGACGGCAGCTTCTGCGCGGTGGACACGGACTGGAAGTTGAGCCCGAAGACCGCCGGGGTGCCGGTGCGGTGCGTGCCGCTGTGGTCGTAGCCGTCGATCTCGTTCAGCACGGCCTGGGCCTTGTAGCCGTCGTACTGCTGGGTGGCGGCGTTGTCGGCGGTCCAGTCGCCGGTCCCGGCCGCGCTGTTGATCTCCGGGGTGAACAGGTCCTGCACGCCGGTGCCCGACGGGCCGTTCAGGATCTCGTAGGCCGGGTGCTTGTCCGACCACGCCGTCCGCAGCCCGGCCTGCCGGGCCACCTCGAAGACGGTGTTGACCTCCAGGTACTGGTGCGGCGGCACCGGACGGCAGGTGCGCGGGTCGACCGGCAGGCCGTCCTGCTTCAGCAGGGTCTGCGGGGTGCCGGTCATGCCCAGCACGGACGCGGGCAGGCCGGGCAGGCCCTGCCCGGCGTCGAGCCGGGTCTGGTCGCGGTCGAGGTCCTCGGTGAGGTCGACCTGCGCCCCCGGTTTCACCCCGGCGCACGAGGTCGTGCCCGCGGGCAGCAGCGCGTGGTTGTAGGTGGCGTCGTAGTAGATGCCGGTGGTGGCCGGGTCGCCGCCGGTGAGCTGGCCGATCAGGCCGGGGAACGAGTCGGACGGCACCGGCGTGCGCGCGCCGGTGTACGACGTCCCCCGGGCCAGCAGGCCCGCCAGTGCCGAGTGCGGGTGCCGGGCGGCGTACGCGGTCAGGTCGGCCTGGTGCAGGCCGTCGACGGAGACGAGCAGGACGTGGCGCGTGCCGGCGTGGCCGTCCGACGCCGACGCGACGGGGACGGCGGTGAGCAGGCCCAGCGCGGCGAGCGCGGCCGGGACGCGGATCCGGTTCGGGGACAAGGGTTTCCTCCTCGGCGCGCCCCGGGCGGGGCGTCCCCGGAATCCCACGCCACCGAACCTGCCGCGAAGAGACCACGGCACGAACAGCCGGTGAACACGGCGGCAGCATCTGTCCACTGTGGACTTACCTGGGCGCACGACGGTGCACCGCGGCGACATCTGTCCATTTCGGACAAACCCGGCCGCGCCGGTCATCGGGTCCACGAGTCCGCCACTCAGTTTAAACTACGTGCGTGTAGAATTTCCAGTGGCGACAGCGTAGCCGGAATCGGGGTGGGAACGGCGCCGTGATCACCTTCGGACCGGCCCTGGTGGCCGTGCTTCTCCTGCTCACCCTGGCCGGGGCTGCCGTCGTCCGCTGGGGCGAACTCGGCCAAGGCCGCGCGGTCCTCATCGCCGCCGCCCGCGCGGTCGCGCAGCTGGCCCTCGTGTCGCTGGTGATCACCGCGATCCTGCGCTCGAACCCCCTGACCGGCCTGTTCGTGCTGCTCATGTTCGGTATCGCCGCGGTGACGTCCGCGCGCCGCGCCGGCGGCTGGGGAAACCTGCCCTGGACGGCCCTCGCGATCGCGGCCGGCGTCGCCCCCGTGCTCGCGCTCGTCCTCGGCGCCGGCGTCGTCCCGCTGCGCCCGATCGCGGTCGTGCCGATCGCCGGCATCGTGATCGGCGGCGCGATGACCGCGACGTCGCAGGCCGCCCGCCGCGCCCTGGACGAGCTCAAGGCCCGCCACGGCGAGTA
>NZ_JBICSQ010000023.1:0-117268 GCF_043197175.1 Amycolatopsis sp. NPDC049252 | reverse complement strand
CGGCGCGGGGCCCCGGCCGGCCCCGGGGGCCCCCCCGCGGGGGGCGCCGGGCCCCGCCCCGCGCCGCCCCGGGGGGGGGGGGGGGGGGGGGCCCCCGGCCCCCCCCCGCCGGGGGGGGGGCCCCCCCCCCCCGGGGCCCCCCCCCCCCCCCCCCCCCCCCCCCCCCCCCCCCCCCCGACCACCGGGGTCCGGCTGTTCCGCCAAGCTGGCGGGGTGATCAGCAACGCACCCCGCCGGCCTGGCCCGGTCCGGTTGAGCATCGCCGAACGGGACGAGATCGCCTGCCTCACCGCCGCAGGCCACGGCCCCCGCGCCATCGGCCGAGCGATCGGACGCCCGGCCTCGACCGTGTCGCGGGAACTGGCCCGCAACACCGGCCTGACCGGGGCCTACCGGGCCAGCAGCGCCCAGCACCGCGCCGAACACCGCGCGAAACGCCCCAAACCCGCGAAGCTGGCCGCCGATCCGGTACTGCGAGCGATCGTGCAGGCCGGACTGGACCGTAAGTGGTCGCCCCGGCAGATCTCCGAGAGACTGGTCCTGGATTTCCCTGACCGGCCGGAGATGCGGGTGTCACACGAAACGATCTACCAATCCCTCTACGTCCAAAGCCGAGGTGCGCTGCGCCGCGAACTCACCACGGCGCTGCGGACCGGGCGAGCGTTGCGGATGCCCCGACGCCAAGCCCAGGCCCGGCGGGAACGCCCGTCGGGCGGGATCCAGGACATGGTCAACATTTCCGAGCGGCCCGCCGAGGTCGCCGACCGGGCGGTTCCGGGGCATTGGGAAGGTGACCTGATCCTGGGCAAGGACAACCGGTCCGCGATCGGGACGCTGGTGGAACGGCAGACCCGGTTCGTGATGCTGCTGCACCTGCCCGACGGCCGGGACGCGGCCACCGTCGCAGCCGCGATGACCGAGATGATCGCGACGTTGCCGCCGCTGCTGCTGGGATCGCTGACCTGGGATCAGGGCAAAGAGATGGCCCAGCACCGGAAGATCACCCTCGACACCGGGTTGCAGATCTACTTCTGTGATCCGCATTCGCCGTGGCAGCGGGGCAGCAACGAGAACACCAACGGGCTGCTCCGGCAGTATTTCCCGAAAGGCACCGACCTGTCCCAGCACGACGCGGCGGAGTTGGTGCGGGTGGCGGCGGAGCTGAACGGGCGGCCGCGGGAGACCCTCGGCTGGCGGACACCAACCGAGGTCCTCACGAAGCTACTGTTAGATCAGCAGACACCAGGTGTTGCAACCACCGCATGAATCCGCCTGGCCTTCACGGACCACGGAGAGGGCGGGTGCCTCGGCTCCGGACCTAGGCCGGGGTGAAGGTCACCGGCAGGGACGCCGGTCCCCGGGTGAACACCCCTTGTTCGGCCGGCACCGTGCCTTCGGCGAGCCGCAGGTCCGGCATGGCGTCGAGCAGCTGGTTGACGCCGACCTCGATCTCGGTCTTCGCCAGCAGCGCACCGACGCAGAAGTGCCGGCCCAGCGCGAAGGAAAGGTGGCTCGCCGCCGCCGAAAACGCGGTCTCCGTCGGGAGATCCGTGCGGAAGATGTCGAATGCGCCGGGGTTCGCGAACCGGCGCGGGTCGCGGTTCGCGGCGCCGATCAGGCAGGTGACCGTGCTGCCGGCGGGAATCGTCTCGCCACCGATTTCGACGGCCTCCGCGGGCTGGCGCATGATCATGTGCACCGGCGGGGTGTGACGCAGGGTTTCGGCGAACGCCTTCGGGATCAGGCTGCGGTCCGCGCGCACGGCGTCGAGCTGCTCGGGGTTTTCCAGCAGGTTCCGGAACAGGCTGGCGATCGCCTTGTCGGTGGTCTCGCCGCCGGCGGCCAGCAGCAGGCTGACGAAGGCCTTGATGTCCTCGTCGCTCATCGTGGTGCCGTCGACTTCGGTGGCGCAGAGGGCCGAAAGCAGGTCGTCGCCGGGGTTTGCGCGGCGGTCGCGGATGACCGGGATCATGTACGCGGCGAGCTCGTCGTGGGTTTGCAGACCGGCCGCGGTGACGGCTTCGTCCTGGCTGAGGTTGCCGAGGAAGGCGATGATCGCGCTGTACCAGCGCTGGAACCGGGCGTGGTCGCTCTGGTCCAGCCCCAGCATGTCAACGATGACGTTGATCGGGAAATGACGCGCGTAGTCCGTGACGAGATCCGCCGATCCGCGCCCGCGGAAGACGTCGATGAGCTGCGCTGAGTTCCGTTCGATCACCGGGCGGAACTTCTGCTCGAGCTCGTTGCCCCGGAACGCGGGCGCCACCAGCGCGCGGCGGATCGAGTGCTCGCGGCCGCTCATCTGCAGGATGGTCCGGCCGTGCACCGGCTCGAGTTGCCAGCCGTAGTTTTCGGTGGTGAACGCGCTTTCCTTGAAGGCACGGGACACGTCGTCGTAACGCGAGATGATGTAACTCTGCATTCCTTCGTGCCAGATCACCGGTGAATGCTCGAGCATGACGTCGTAAGCGCTGTACGGATCGGCGGCGAACTCCGGAGACAGGATGTCCGGTGCGTGCCCTGCTGAAGTCACGAGACTCCTTTGCTCGGCGGTCGAGCAGACAGGCTATCCGGGATAGTTGCCATTGCGAAAGAGTCCGGCTACGGATCGGCGACAACGGTCCTGGGTGACCCCTCGGCGGACAATTTCCAGCTGGCGGGCCACACGTGGTCGGCGGTGTCACTCGTCACCTGGGCGTGCTCGAGCACGACACCCCGTTCGAAAGTCGCTCCGGCGAAAGACACGAGGCCGCCGAAGACGGCGCCATCCGGACTTGCCACGCCGTCGATGGTGCGAACCCCGCCGAACAGCGCGTCACCGGTGAACCGGGCGCCGTCGAACATGGCGCCGTTGCGGAATCGCGCGCCACGGAACAGGGCCGCGCCGTGAAACCGGGTCCTGGTGAAGTTCGCCGATCGGTCGAAGGTCGCGCCGCCGAAGATCGAGTAGCCGCCGAACGAGACGTCCTGGAAGCGGGTCCAGCCGACGAACCGCGCGCCGCCGAACCGGGCGTTGCCCGTCCGGCAGCCTCGGAAGTCGAGGTTGTACAGCAGCGCGCCGGTGAGGTTGAGGGTGATGCCCGGCCAGTACTCGGGACGCTCGACCCCGGGATCGTCGCCGGGGAAGAGGTGGTCGGCCAGAATGCGCTGCGCGGTTCCGCGGACTTCGAGTTCCTGGTGGTTCGCGGGATCCCCGGCTTTGCCGTCCGGGAGCGTGTACGGCAGACGAAGGTAGGCGCACAGGAGGTTGACGATCGTCTGCCGCTGACCGGGAGTGTTCTGCGCGAGCCGTTCGAGCGCGTAGAGACCGGCGAGCCGGATCGGCGCCTTCTCCGATCCCAGCTGGTCCGCCGCCTTGGTGTACAGCTCGGTGATCCGGCGTTCCACCGCGTCGACGGCCGCGTCGTCCCCGAGTCGCAGCTGGTGTGCCCGGTTGTCCGCGGCCACCCGCTCGACGTGGTCCTGCGCGTGTTCCCGCTGTGCCAGTTCCGCTTCCTTGCGGCGCAGGTCCAGCTCGCCCAGCCGTTGCCGGCGGGCGGCCAGGAGCAGCGCCACGGCCCCGCCGGCACCGAGCACCACGTTGCCGGTCGCCCGGAACACGTCGAGCCGGGCCTGGTCGGCCGGGGTACCGGTGCCGAACAGCACCAGCAGCAGCCAGAGCGTGCTGACCGAGAGGACCACCACGACCAGCCCGGCGACCACGATCGCGCGGGTGGTGAGGACCCGGTCCAGCCGTTCGGGATGCTCGTTCTCATCGCGTCCTGGTGGTGTGCTCACCACCCGACTCTGCCATGCCGGTGCGAAAGGAGTCCGGACACCGAAGAGGGGACCGCACTCGCGGTCCCCTCTTCGGCAAGGCCGGGAATCAGCCTCGGTGCCACTTCTGGTTCGCGCCACCGGTGCAGTCCCACAGGACCAGGGGTGCCGCGTCGTTGCCGTTCCAGCCCTGGATGTCGACGCACTTGTTCGCCTGCGGGTTGACCAGGTCACCCGCCGCGGACAGGACGAACTGCTGGGCCGCGTTGCCGCTGCACGTGGCGATCTGGATGACCGCCCCGTTCGCCGTCGAGCCCCAGGCGACGTCCATGCACATGTTGTTCTGCGTGCGCAGCGTGCCGCCGGTGAACGTCCAGTCCTGGGCGATCGTGTTGTTGCAGCCGTAGGTCTGCAGGTGCACGCCGTCGGCGAAGTTCTGGGACGGCACGTCGATGCACTTGCCGTTCCAGTCGCTGATGACGCGGTTGCCCGACGTCGGCGGCGGGGTGGTGCCGCCACCGCCGGTGAAGCTGTTCAGCGTGATGCCCGCGGCGCGGGGGCTGCCGTCGTTCACCAGCGACTCGAAGTTGCCGACGTCGTCGAAGGCGAACGCGTAGGCCTTGCCGTCGGCCATGTTCGCGTGGACCAGCCGCGCGTACTGGTTGGTGGGGTTGCTCTTGTAGAAGTCGCCGGGGTTGGTGCTCGGCTGGGTGTCGATCGTGCCCAGCGTGCCGCGGTTGAGGGCAGCGCACAGCGTGCGGGAGATCGGGCCGACGACCTGGTCGTTCGGGGCGGCCAGCGCGCCGTCACAGCCCCAGACGTTGGCCGAGGACGGTTTGGTGAACGAGGCCACCTGCTGACCGGCGGTGTTGGTGAAGTTCATGACGTTGCCCGACGTCCGGCCGAAGTACTTCGTGTTCGGCTGGTCGCCGAACGGGACGACGGTCAGCGTCTTGCCCGTGTAGGCGTTCCAGGCGGAGTTGATGTACGGGTCGAGGTAGGTGGTGCTGAGCTGACCCGCGTCGGCCGCCTTGCCCGGCGCCAGCACGCGCAGCACCGTGCCGTCCGAGCGGGTGTAGACGGAACCGCCCCAGCCGGACTGGCCCTTGATGCCGTTGATGACGTTGTCACGCCCGTTGGCCACCAGGGTGCCGGTCGAGTTCACCGCGCCCGAGCTCGTCGTGACGCTCACCGTGTGCGGGACGGCGAACATGTCCACTTGCGAGCTGTTCAGCCACAGGCCGGCGTCGTTGTAGGTGAACTCGCTCCAGTCGAAGAGGATGTCGCGGTTCGAGTCACCGCCGGCCCACGGCGCCGGCTGGACGAGGCCGTCCGGCGTGAGGTAGAAGTTCAGGCGCTGCCCGAGGGAGAAGTAGACGCGCCCGGAGATGTAGCGGGGCACCTGGATCGTCGTGGTGCCGCCGTTGCCGGGGCCGGCGATGGAGACGTCGGGCGCCGGGGTCGGCGGATTGCCGCCGCCGCTCCACGGGGTGAAGGTGCCGCCGGCGTTGACGTAGCCGAGCCTGCCCGTGTTCAGGTTGACCCCGAGGACGTACAGGTAGACGGCGTCCGCGCGGCCGGTGTTGTTGGTGACGGACAGGGGCAGCAGCGCGGGGCCGGACGCGGCGGCGGGCGTGGCGCCGCCGGACACGGCCAGCGCCGCGACCGCCGCGAGGGCGGCGATGATCGCGGTCAGTTTTCTTCGAGTGCGCACCGGCGACTCCTTTGTCCAGGGTGGATGGCTCCGGATCGAATCCCGAAGGCCGGACGTGACGACGTCGTCGGCGCGCGACCATCACGAGGGGCGCGGACACCTCGGAACTCTGGAGCGGGCCGAACGGGGTTTCACGGGGCCGAAGATCGTCGAGGGAGCAGAAGCCGACGGTAAGCCTGTGCCACTCAGCGGGTCAATGGTCTAGACGTATATGAGGGTCAGTCGTGCAGCCGCGTTGCCCCGGCGGCCGCACTCAGCCACGCGACCACCGCTGGTTGGCGGCCCCGGTGCAGGTCCAGATGACGAACGGGGTGCCGTTGGCGGTGCCGTGGCCGGTCACGTCCAGGCACTTGCCCGACCCGGCGTTGACGACCGCGCCGCCGCTCTGCACCCGCCACTGCTGGGTGGCGGCGCCGGTGCAGTCGTAGATCTGGACCGCGGTCCCGTCGGCCGTGCCGCCGCCGGCGGTTTCGAGGCACTTGGTGTCGAAGACCTTGAGCTGGTTGCTCGTGGTGGACGTCCAGGCCTGGTTGGTGCCGTTGTTGCAGTCCCACAGCGCCGGGACGGTGCCGTTGGCCTGGTTCGCCGCCGGGACGTCGGCGCACTTGCCCGACTCCTCGGCCTTCAGGATGCCGGTGGTTTCGGCGCGCGCCCACTTCTGGTTCGCGCCGCCGTTGCAGCCCCACAGCACCAGCGCGGTGCCGGTGGCCGTGCCGTGCCCGGTCGCGTCGAGGCACTTGCCCGACCCGGTGTTGACGACCGTGCCGTCCGGGTTGACGGTCCACTGCTGGGCGCCGCTGCCGTTGCAGTCGTAGATCTGGACGACGGTCCCGTCCGCCGTGCCGCTGCTGCGGGCGTCCAGGCACTTGGTGCCGTAGACCATCAGCTGGTGGGCCGGGGTCGCGGTCCAGCTCTGGTTGGCGCCGCCGGTGCAGTCCCAGAGCGCGACGGCGGTGCTGTTGGCCTGGCTCGCGGCCGGGACGTCGGCGCACAGCCCCGACTCCTGGCCCTTGAGGATGCCGCCCAGGTTGCCGTCCGCGTTCGGGGTGACGGAGAAGTTGTCGAAGAGGTTCGTCTGGTAGCCCACGACACCCACCCCGGCGAGGCCGGTGGTGAACGCCGTGTCGGTGACGCTGCCGAGCGTGGCCCCGTCGAGGCTCGCGGTGATCTGGTTGCCACTGAAGCCGAGCTTGACGTTGTGCCAGGTGTTCAGGCCCAGCGCCGCGTGCGAGCCGGACGTGAGGGTGGTGAGGACGCCGCCGCTGCTGTTCTTCGCGATGGACCACGCGCCGGTGTCGGCGACGCGCAGCTGGTAGGCCGCCTGGTGGCTCTGCGGGCGGTTCTGGGTGTTGGCCCGGCCGAGCAGGGTGACGGTGCCGGCCTGCTTCATGTCGACGTCCGTGCCGACGGTGTAGTTGCTCCACTGTGGATCGCCGGCGAGGGTGAAGGCGTCGCTGTCGTCCTGCCAGTTGATCGGCCGGACCGGGGCGATCTGCTGGAGGCACTGCCCGCCGCGCCCGTCGGTGCACGGTCGTGCTTCGAACGAGCCCTGCATGTCGGAGAAGTACTTCGCGGCGCTGTGCGTGCTGTAGCCGTCGAAGTTGTCGGAGTAGGGCAGGCCCAGGTTCCCGGCCGGGGGACTGGCCGCGGTGCCCTTGCCCTGGCCGGTGGTCGTGGTGACCGTGTAGATCCGGTTCGGTTGCAGGGTCAGGGAATACGACCCGGACGCCGGGGTGACGTCGGCCTGCTTGACGAAGTAGTCGGCCGGGTTCGACGAGCCGAGGTCGGTGGACCAGACGTGCACGGTGCCGGTGGTCAGCCCGCCCGAAGCGGTGACGTTCACGGTCTGGGCGGCCGTCGCGCCGGTGGTCTCGTAGATCGTCGAGTAGTCGGTGCCGCTGGCGGGCTTCAGGGAGATGTAGCTGCCGTTCGCGCGGTTGCCGCCCAGGTAGCCGCTCGCCGAGCCGGTGAGGAACTTCCAGCCGGGCTGGGTGAACTGGGCGACCTGCGCGTTGGCCCACAGGTTCTTCCCGAGCGCGTAGGTGCCGGACCACGGGGTGTTCGCGGTCGCCAGCCCCACCGTGCTGTAGGGCAGGTTCGAGTACAGCGCGGCCACCAGCGGCCAGTTCATGAACCCGGTCATCTGCCCGTCGAGGTAGCCGCGGGTGATGGTGCGGATGTAGGCGGCCGAACCGGTGTTGAAGTCCTGCGAGCCGAACTCGCTGGCCCACAGGGGTTTCCCGGTCGCGACGGCGTTCGCGGACGACGCGCACGTCGTCGCGTCCGAGAGGTAGCCGCACGGGTAGTGCGAGCCGACCACGCCGACCGCGGCGTTGAACCCGCTGTCGGAGCGCATGTCGTCGGCGGTGTTCCAGCCGGTGTCGTCGCCGACGATCTGGATGGCGCCGTAGCCGTGGGAGTTCAACGCGGCGCGCAGGTTCTCGTACCAGGTCTTGTCGTGGCCGCGTTCGTTCCAGCCGCCGAGGTAGCCGATCGTCAGGCCGTGCTGCTTCGCGCAGTCCAGCCAGGAGATGTCGTAGTCGATCATGTCCTGGGACCAGAAGTTCCCGCCGCCGATCCAGCCCGGCGCGGCCCAGGGCAGCGCGACGAGCTTGATCCCCGGGTTGCGGGCGACCGCCTGCTCGCCGAGCCAGAACTCGTAACCGGCGTTGCAGTTGATCTCGCCGCGCACGTGCTGGTGGCTGGGTTCGGCGCCGTCGGTGGAGTTCGCGTCCCCGCCGATCTCCAGCTTCAGCAGCTGCACGGCGGCGCCGTAACCGGGCTTGAACAGGTAGTCGAGGATCTGCGCCCGCTGGGTGGGCGGGTAGTCGATCAGCAGGCGGGAGTTGCCACCACCGCCGCTGATCGCGCCGACACCGTCGAAGGTGCGCCCGGTGCTGCCGCCGTTGACGGCGATGGTGGTGGCCGCGCCGGCGGGCGTCGCGGTCACCACCAGGGTCGTCGTGGTCAGCAGGGCGGACAAGACCAGGAGGAGGAACCGGCGGAACGTGCGGCCGCGCATGGCGGTGCTCCTTCGGACAAGGTGACAACGTTGTCGAGCGCCTTCGTTCCAGCGAAGTCCCGGACGGGCGGGAAGTCAAGGAACGTCGGCGAAGCTGTCCGGTGATCGGTCTTGTCCGCGGGCGCAACGGTTTGCGCCGCCGAACGAGCTCAGGCGGCGCGCTCCACTTCGTCACCGCGGTACGGGCCGGGCTTCGGGCGGGCCTTCCCGCCGGGGAAGGCGAGCCGCAGGATCGTGCGGTGCACGGTGCCGAGCTGCTTCGACAGCGGCCCGGTGTTGTACGGCAGGCCGTAGCGGCGGCAGATCTCCCGGACCTGCGGGGCGATCTCGGCGTAGCGGCTGCTGGGCATGTCCGGGAACAGGTGGTGCTCGACCTGGTAGCCGAGGTTCCCGCTCATCAGGTGGAAGAACGGGGAGCCGGTGATGTTCGCCGCGCCGACGAGCTGCCGGACGTACCAGCCGCCGCGGGTTTCGTCCCGTACCTCTTCCTGGCTGAACGTGTAGGTCTGGTCGGGGAAGTGGCCGCAGAAGATGATCGAGTGCGCCCACAGGTTGCGGATGATGTTCGCGGTGAAGTTCGCCCAGAACGTCGCGGCGAACGTGCCGCCGCCCTCCGTGCGGATCGCCTCGAGCTGGGCGCGCACCGCGCCCTTCCGGCGCCGGCCACCGGCGCGGTCCGCCAGGACCCGCAGCCGGGACCGGGGTTCGGGCTTCATGAGCCGCCCCACGGCCGTGGCGGCGAGCGCGCTCACGAGCGGCCAGCCGACGTAGTCCTTCAGGATCTGGTCGCGGGCCTTGCCCGAGATCCCCTTGATGTCGTGCCACACGTCCTTCATCGGCTTCTCGCCCGCGCGGATGGCCTCGACGTCGAGGTCGTGGACGGCGACGCCCCATTCGAAGAAGGCCATCAGCAGCAGGTTGTACAACGGCTGCGCCAGGTACGCCGGGTGCCACTTCTGGTGCGGGTCGATGCGCATGATCTCGTACCCGAGGTCTTTGTCCTTGCCCCGGATGTTCGTGTACGTGTGGTGGATGAAGTTGTGGGAGTGCTTCCACGCGGCCGCCGTCGAGGCGGTGTCCCAGTCCCATGTGGACGAATGGATGTACGGGTCGTTCATCCAGTCCCACTGACCGTGCAGCACGTTGTGCCCGATCTCCATGTTCTCCAGGATCTTCGCGAACGCCAGGCAGCCGGTGCCCATCAGCCACGCCGGCTTCGACCGGGAGCCGAGCAGCAGCGCCCGGCCGGCCACCGCGATCTGGCGGTGCAGCTTGATGACGCCCTTGATGTAGCGGCGGTCGCGCTCACCCAGGTCGGCGCGGACCTGGTCGTGGATGGCGTCGAACTCGCGGGCGAGCTCGTCGAGCTGGTCCGCGCTCAGGTGCGCGAACGGGTGCGCGACTTCGGGGGACAGGGTGTTCTGCGTGGGCATGAGTTCCTTTCCTCGCTCAGAGTTCGACGGTTACCGGGCCTTCGGCACCGTGCACGCAGGTGCGCACGATCTCGTTGTTCAGCTGGCTGACGACGTTGGTGCGCAGGTCGCGGATCCGGCCGTCCCGGATCGGCAGCACGCAGGTGTGGCAGACCCCGACCCGGCACCCGAACGGCATGTCGACACCCGCCTTCTCCCCGGCGGCCAGGATCGGCGTGCCGGGCGGGCAGTCCGCCTCGACGTTGCGGTGCGCGAACCGCACGGTGCCACCGGACCCTTCGGCGGCGTCACCGCCGACGATCGGCTGGAACCGTTCGTGGTGCAGGCGGTCGACGTCGCCGTGGCGCTTCCAGTGCGCCTGCAGCGCGTCGAGCAGCTCGCCGGGGCCGCAGGTGTAGGTGTCCCGCTCGCGCCAGTCCGGGCACAGGGTGTCCAGGTCGGCGGGGGTGAGCCGGCCGTCGCGGCTGGTGATGCGCAGCTCGAGGCGGAACCCCTCGTGCCGCTTTTCGAGCGCGGCCAGCTCTTCCCCGAAGGTGACGCCGTCCTCCTCCCGCGCCGAGTGCACGTGGACGACGTCGCGCAGGCCGGGCCCGGGGTCCAGGTGCCGCAGCATGCTCATCACCGGCGTGATGCCGCTGCCCGCGGTGACGAACAGCAGGCCGCGCTCGAGCCGGTCCGGCAGGGTGAAGGACCCCTCGACCTCGCCGAGCCGCACGACCTCGCCGGGCCGCGCCCGCTCGACCAGGTACGGCGAGACGACACCCCCGTCGACCTTCTTGGGGGTGACCGAGATGAGGCCGTCCGCGCGGTCGGGGCTCGACGTCAGCGAGTACGCGCGCCAGTGGTGGACGCCGTTGATGACCACCCCGAGCCGCACGTACTGGCCGGGCCGGTGCCCGACCCAGTCGAACCCCGGCCGGATCAGCACGGTGGCCGCCTCGCCCCGTTCGGGCTCGACGCGCTCGACCCGGCCGCGCAGCTCCCGCGTCGACCACAGGGGGTTGATCAGTTCGAGGTAGTCGTCCGGGCGCAGCGGCGTGAACAGCCACCGCACGGCGCGCAACGCCCGCCGCCGCAACGGCGAAGCCGGAGGACGCATCCCTACTTCGGCCATCAACGACCACCCCGCGCACGGCCGGCGGTCACGACCTCGTTGGACCAGATGGTGGACACCATGGCAATTGAGTGTACAGGCGTGCACTCAACTCGCAGCCTGAACCAGCGGTTCCGGCGCCCAGTTTTCGGCGTGGCCGGTGTCCGTACGGGAGCCGGGACACGAGACGGGTGGAAGGGTGAGGGAGTGTCAACCGAACTGGTCGCCAGGGCGCGGGCGGGGGACGGCAGCGCGTTCCGCGAGCTGACCGAGCCCTACCGGCGGGAGCTGCACGTGCACTGCTACCGCATGCTCGGGTCGTTTCAGGACGCCGAGGACGCCCTGCAGGACACGCTGCTGTCCGCGTGGCAGGGCCTCGCCGGGTTCGAGGGCCGCGCGTCGGTCCGCACCTGGCTCTACCGGATCGCCACGAACCGGTGCCTCAACGCGCTCCGCTCGGCCGGCCGGCGCCCGGCCAAGGAGTGGGACGTCCCGCAGTTCGAGCCGCCCGCGCCGTCCCGGCTCGGCGAGATCGTCTGGCTGGAGCCCTACCCCCAGCACCTCCTCGAAGCCGCGCCCGGCCCCGAGGCGAGCTACGAGCAGGCCGAAGCCGTCTCGCTGGCCTTCGTGACGGCGTTGCAGGTCCTGCCCGCGCGCCAGAGCGCCGTGCTCATCCTGCGCGAGGTGCTCGGCTACCACGCCGACGAGGTGGCCGAGATGCTCGGCTCGACGGTCGAATCGGTCACCAGCGCCCTGAAACGCGCCCGGGCGGGCCTGCGGCTCCGTCCGCAGGATCCGCCGCCCGCGCCCGGCTCTCCGGCCGAGCAGGCCCTCGTGGCGAAGTTCGTCCAGGCCTACTCCGCCGGGGACGTCGACGCGCTGGTCGCGCTGCTCACCGCCGACGTCCGCGTCTCCATGCCGCCGATCCCGCTCGAGTACCACGGCCGCGAGGACGTGGCCCGCTTCTTCGCCGGGATCCTCCGGCACCGGGCCTACCACCTCGTGCCGGCGCGGGCGAACGGCCAGCCGGCGTTCGGGACCTACCTGCGCGACCCGGACAGCGGCCGCCGGCACGGCGCCGGCCTGCTCGTGCTCAGCATCGCCGGCGACCGGATCAGCGCCCTGACCCGCTTCGACAACGACGTCCTCCCGTCGTTCGGGCTGCCCCGCGTCCTTCCGGGCTGACCCCCGCCCACTTTCCGGCGCCGGCGGTGTCCGTACGTCCGAGAGCGCCGCGGGACGGCGACCGCAGGCCGCCCCACGACGCGTGCTTGGAATCCGAGGAGGAGAAGAAACGATGAGTGAGACGGACCTGAAGGCCCACGCCGAAAAGCTCCGCGTGCTGCACAGCGGCCCGATGCTGGTGCTGCCCAACGCGTGGGACGCGGCCAGCGCGGTGATCGTGGCCGAAGCGGGGTTCCCGGTGGTCGCCACCGCGAGCGCCGCCATCTCGGCGATGCTCGGCCACCCCGACGGCGAAGGCGCGCCCTGGCGGGAGATGTTCGCCGCGGCCGGGCGGATCGCCCGGGCCGTTCCGGTCCCGGTCACGGTGGACGCCGAGGCGGGTTACGGCCTGGCGCCGGGGGAGCTGGTGGACCGGTTGCTGGAGATCGGCGCGGCCGGCTGCAACCTGGAGGACACCGACCACCGCGCCGGCGGCCTGGCCGACGCCGGCGCGCACGCCGCGTGGCTCGCGGAGGTCCGCGCCGCCGCGACGCAACGCGGCGTTCCGATCGTGATCAACGCCCGCGTCGACGCTTTCCTGCCCGCCAGCGGAATCCCCGAGCCGGACCGCGTCGCGGAAACGGTCCGCCGGGGCCGGCTCTACCTGGAGGCCGGCGCCGACTGCGTCTACCCGATCGGCGTCCGCGAGCGCCGCGACCTGGCCACCCTCGTCGCCGAACTGCCCGGCCCGGTCAACGGCAACACCGGCGACCGGCTCGACCTGGCCGCGCTCCGCGAGCTGGGCGTGGCCCGGGTGTCCTACGGGCCCCGGTTCTACCGCGCGGCCCTGGCGGGCCTGAAATCCGCCGTCGAGGAACTGCGCTGAGGAGCGCGGCCGAGCAACCCGAGCACGACGACGAGCTGCACCGCCAGCACGAGCGCCTGCGTCATCGGCGCGGTGGCGGTCAGCAGCGCGACGGTCGTGTTGACACCGAAGTGGACCGCGATCGACGCCACGACCCCGGCGCGTTCGTAGGCGTAACAGGTCAGCAGCGCCATCGGGACGACGCTGAGGGTGAACAGCAGCCCGCTCCAGCTGACCAGCCCGAACGACGACTGGACGGTGCCGGCGACGAAGAACAGCGGCAGGTGCCACACCGCCCACACGACACCCAGCAGCAACCCGGCTTGAAGGCGGCCCATCGACGCGCGCAGGCGCGGGTACGCCGTGCCGCGCCAGCCGGGTTCCTCGGCCAGCGGGCCGCCGATCAGCATGCCGACGACGAACGGCACGGGCCCGCCGAGGGTCGTGATCAGGTCCTTCCCCGCGGTCAGGCTCGGGGCGGGACCACCGAGGGCGTCCGCGAGGTACGCGGCGGCCACCACGGTGGCCGAGGCCAGCGCCAGCAGGGGCACCACCCAGAGCCACCGCACGCCCGGCCGGGAGCTCACCGCGTGCGCCGGGGCGTCTTCGCGGCGGCGGGCCCGGCGCACGCGGAGCACGATCGCGCCGACGACCGGGCCGAACCCGCCGAGCAGGTAGGGGATCGCCGTGGGCGGGCTCAGCGGTGATCCGCCGAGCAGGATCGCGACGAGCCAGCAGGCCCAGCTCGTCGTGAACGTGACGGCCCAGAACAGCGCGAGGCCGGTTTTCCGCCGGGTGGGGGAGGTGGTGGTCACTGGTTTCCGTTCCTTCGAAAATGGGCAGCACCGAGCCCGGAGACAATGCGGAAGTGCGGGTTCGTCAGGAGAGTTCGGCGGCGAGCCAGCCGGACACCTGGGAGAGCAGGCCGGGGTCGACCGGCCGGCGCAGCAGCCGGGGGTAGGAGCGCACCGACGCGGCGCCGGGGTCGCGGCGCAGCAGGTGGGTGAGGTCGTCGATCCGGTGGACCTCGGCTCGGCCGGGCACGAGCCGGCGGATCTCGGCCAGGTCCGCGGCGTCGACCTGGACGTCCTTGCCGCCGGTGATCGCGAGGACGGGAACCCGGATGGCCGCCAGCTCCGGGCGCGGGTCGTGCGCGAGCATTTCCCGCACCCACCGGGCGTTCACCGGCTTCCCGTCCACGCGCGTGCTCCCGGCCTTGATCCGGGCCAGCTGCCGCCTCCCGACGGCTCGCACGACCGGCCGCACGAATCCTGGCAGCTCGCGCACGATGTTCGCGGCCTGCCAGCGCAAGGCGTCTTCGCCGAGGCGGGCGAACCCGGCCAGCAGCACCACCGCGGCGACGTCCGGCCGCGTGCCCAGGGCCATGGCGTGGACGGCGCCTTCGCTGTGCCCGACCACGGCGACGGCGTCCGAGCGGATCTCGGGACGCTCGGCCAGGGCGCGCACGGCGGCGGCCCCGTCGCGGCGGTTGTCGGTGAACCCGGCCGCACGCCAGTCACCGGGGGTGGCGCCGACCCCGCGCCGGTCGTAGCGCAGCGTGGCGATCCCGGCCTCCGCGAGCGCGGCGGCCAGCGCCGGTCCGGTGTCCGCGCGCAGCCGGGTGGTGTTGCCGTCGCGGTCCAGCCGCCCGGACCCGTGCAGCAGCACGGCGGCCGGGTGCGGTCCCGGACCCGCGGGCCGGGCCAGGGTGCCGGCCAGCCGCAGGCCGTCGTCCCCGGTCACCGTCATGTCGACCTCACGCACGTCCGTCCCCCTAATATTCTCGATCTTGCGAATGTTCTCAACGGCGAGAACGGTATCGTATGTGAGAACATTCGTCCATGGCGACCGCGGACCTTCTCCTGCACCCCGTCCGGATGCGCATCCTGCAAGCGCTGTTCGACGCCGACCCGCTGACCACCGCGCAGCTGCGTGAGCGCATCCCCGACATCGCGCCGGCCACGATGTACCGGCAGATCGCGGTGCTGGCCGAGGCGGGCGTGCTGGAGGTGGCCGAAGAGCGGCGCGTGCGCGGCACGACCGAGCGCAGCTACCGCGTGCGCAAGGAGGAGGCAGTGGTCGACCCCGCGGCGCGCGCGGCGATGTCGAAGGAGGAGCACCTGCGGGCGTACACGACGTTCGCGGCGTCGCTGATGGGGGACTTCGACCGCTACCTCGCCCACGAGGACGCCGATCCGGTCGCGGACGGCGTGGTCTACCGCCAGGCGGCGGTGTGGCTGACGGAAGACGAGTTCGACGTGCTGGTCGAGGAGATCGAGCGGGCGGTCGTCTCGCGGATGGGCCACGCCAGGGACGGCCGCGTCCGGCGCGTCGTCAGCCTCGTCGTCGTGCCGGACGCACCGAAGGCCGGCGCCGGGCCCGCTGACTGAGCGCCGCCGCCGGGCTGGGGGAGACGTCCTTCGCTACTGTCCTGGAGGCGGTCGCCGGTCCCGCTCGGCAGGCCGTCTCCCCTCGCTGAAAGGACTGCCCGTGCACCGGCTCACCGTTCTCTACCCGCCGCCCGCCGATCCCGCGCACTTCCGCGACCACTACGTCCGCGTCCACCTGCCGCTGGCGGCGAAGCTCCCGGGCCTGGTCCGGATGCAGCACGCCTTCGACGTCGAGGGCCTGGGCGCGCCCAGCCCGTACTTCGCGGTCTTCCACGGCGACTTCGAGTCGGCCGAGGCCATGGCCGCCGCGCTGGGGTCGGAGGAAGGCAAAGCGGTCTCCGCGGATGTCGCGAACTACGCCACCGGCGGTGCGCAGCTGGTGCACTACGAGCTGAGCTGAGCGCCGCGTGTGACGCGCGCGGTCTTGAGGACGCGGGCGGATCGCGCATAATGGCACCGACAACCGACCGCTTAGTATGTTCCGGGCAACCGTCGAAGGAGACACACTGCCGTGAACTCGTTCAAGGATCGCGTCGCGATCGTCACCGGGGCCAGCCGGGGCATCGGCCTCGGCATCGCGAAGACGCTCGTCGAACGCGGCGCCAAGGTGTGCATCACCGCGCGCAAGCCCGAAGCCCTGGAAGAGGCCGTCAACTCCCTCGGCGGCCCGGACGTCGCGATGTTCGTGCCGGGCAAGGCCGACGACACCGACCACCAGGACGAAGCCGTCGCGAAGACGATCGAGACCTTCGGCCGGCTCGACTACCTGGTCAACAACACCGGCATCAACCCGGTCTACGGCCCGACGCTCGACATCGACCCGGGCGCCGCGGCCAAGATCCTCGGCGTCAACGTGCTCGCGCCGCTCGGCTGGACCAAGCGCGCCCGCGACGCGTGGATGGGCGAGCACGGCGGCGCCGTCGTCAACGTCGCCTCCGTCGCCGGCCTCGGCGCCTCTCCCGGCATCGGGATGTACGGGGTGAGCAAGGCCGCGCTGATCCGGCTGACCGTCGAGCTCGGCGCCGAGCTGGGCCCCAAGATCCGGGTCAACGCCGTCGCCCCGGCCGTGGTCAAGACGAAGTTCGCGACCGCCCTCTACGAAGGCCGCGAAGAGGAGGTCGCCTCGGCGTACCCGATGAAGCGCCTCGGCCTGCCGTCCGACATCGCCGGCGCGGTGGCGTTCCTGCTGTCCGACGACGCGGGCTGGATCACCGGCCAGACGATGGTCCTCGACGGCGGCGTGACCCTGGGCGGTGGCCTGTGACCGGCGTTGTCGTCACCGGCGGGGGCGGCGGCATCGGGGCCGCGCTGGCCCGCCGCTTCGCCGCGGATGGCGCCCGGATCGTCGTCGCGGACCTCGACGGCGACAAGGTCGGCGAGGTCGCGGCCGAGATCGGCGCGACGGCCTTCGTCGGCGACGTCGCGAGTGTCGACGGCGTCGCGAAGCTGGTCGAGAGCGCGCGCGAGACCCTCGGCGAGATCGACGTCTTCTGCGCCAACGCCGGGATCGCGCCGTTCGGCGGCCCGGAAAGCCCCGAAGAGGTCTGGGCGCGCACCTGGGACGTCAACGTCATGGCGCACGTCCGCGCGGCCAACCTGCTGCTGCCCGCGTGGCTCGAGCGCGGCCAGGGCCACTTCATCGCGACGGTCTCCGCCGCCGGGCTGCTCACCAGCCTCGGCTCGGCGCCGTACTCGGTGACCAAGCACGGCGCGCTGGCCTTCGCCGAATACCTGTCGGCGACCTACCGGCACCGCGGCCTGACCGTGCAGGCGATCTGCCCGCAGGGCGTGCGCACGGCGATGCTGGAGAGCACCGGCACCGCCGGGCAGCTGCTGATGGGCGCGTCGGCGATCGAGCCGGAGCAGGTCGCGGACGCGCTGTTCAAGGCGATCGAGGAGAAGCGGTTCCTGGTGCTGCCGCACGAGGAGGTCGCCGGGTACTACGCCGCGCGCGCCACCGACACCGACCGGTGGCTCGGCGGGATGAACAAGCTGCAGCGCAAGGTCGAGCAGGCACTGGACCAGCGTTGAATTGGGAGCCGGAGGTCGGCGAGATCGCGCGGCGGCGCGCGCTGGCCGAGCGGATGGGCGGGCCGGAGAAGGTGGCCCGCCAGCACGCGGCCGGACGCTCGACCGTCCGCGAGCGCATCGCGGCGCTCGCCGACCCCGGCACCTTCGACGAGATCGGCGCGCTGGCCGGCACGGCGTCCTATGTGGACGGCGAGCTCGAGTCGTTCACGCCGGCCAACTTCGTCATCGGCACCGCTCGGCTCGACGGGCGCCGCGTCGCGATCGGCGGCGACGACTTCACCGTGCGCGGCGGCGCGGCCGACGCGGCGATCATGGAGAAGCAGGTCTACGCCGAGCGGCTGGCCAACGAGCTCCGCCTGCCGATGGTGCGCCTGATCGAGGGCACCGGCGGTGGCGGCAGCGTCAAGATGCTGGAGCAGCACGGGTTCACCTACGTCCCGGTGAATCCCGGCTGGGACCTGGTGGTGGACAACCTGTCCACGGTGCCGGTCGTCGCGGCGTGCCTCGGCCCGGTGGCCGGGCTGGGCGCCGCGCGGGCCGTGATGTCGCACCTGTGCGTGCTCGTCGAAGACGCCGCGCAGCTGTTCGTCGCCGGGCCGCCGGTGGTGAAGCACGCGACGGGGGAGGACCTCACCAAGGAGGAACTGGGCGGGGCCGCCATCCACCGGCGCAGTGGCGCGGTCGACCGGATCGTGGCGTCCGAGGCCGAAGCTTTCGCGGTACTCAAGCGGTTCCTGTCGTACCTGCCGTCCTCTGTGGACTCATTGCCGCCGGTCGGGTCCACCGGCGACCCGGTGGACCGGCGCGAGGAGGCGCTGCTTTCGCTCGTCCCGCGCAACCGGCGTCACCCCTACCGGCTGCGGCCGCTGCTGGAGGGCGTCTTCGACGAAGGCTCGGTGTTCGACTACGCCGTGTCGGGCGGTTCGGCGTACGCGGGATTGGCGCGGTTGAACGGACATCCGGTCGGCGTGCTCGCCACCGACCCGTACCGCGGCGCGACGCTGACGCCCGAGGGCGCCGACGTCATGACGCGCCTGGTCGACCTCTGCGAGACGTTCCACCTGCCGCTGGTCTCGCTGACCGACCAGGCCGGCATGGTGATCGGGGCGGCGGCCGAACGCGCGGGCGCGATCCGCCACGGCGCCCGCGCGGTGACCGCGGTCTACCAGGCGCGGGTGCCGATGGCCGAGGTGATCGTGCGGCGCGTGTTCGGCGTCGGCGGCGCGGGCCAGACCAACCGCCACCGCCTGGTCCGGCGCTGGGCGTGGCCCTCGGGCGACTGGGGCTCGTTGCCCGTCGAAGGCGGTATCGAGGCCGCCTACCGCGCGGAACTGGACGCGGCCGACGACCGGGAGGCACGGATCGAGGAGATCCGTGCCCGCCTCGACGCCGTCCGCTCGCCCTTCCGCACGGCCGAGCGGTTCTCGGTGGAGGACGTCATCGACCCCCGCGAGACCCGCGCCCGGCTGTGCGACTGGGTGCCGGACGCCTACGCCGTGCTCCCGAAGCTGCTCGGCCGCCCGTCCTTCGGGATGCGGCCCTAGCGGACCACCCGGAACCAGTTCGGCGCCAGCTGCTCCAACGGGACGGTCTTGCCGCCGGGGTGGTCGAAGATCCGGATCCCGTCGCCGAGCAGGACCGGGACCGGCATCGCCAGGATCTCGTCGAGCAGCCCGGCTTCGAGGCACTGGCGGGCGACGTCGGCGCCGAGGACGTTGACGTACTTGTCGCCCGCGGCCGCCTTCGCCGCGTCGACGGCCTCGTGCAGGTCGCCGACGAAGGTGACGTCCGGGACCGGCGCGGCCGGCCGGTGGGTGAGCACGAACTGCGGGCCCTCCCAGCCGCCGCCGAAGGCCTTGCCCTCACGCTCGGGGTCGCCGCGGTGGGGGTCGTCGCCGCCGAACGTCCGCCGTCCGACCAGCAGGGAGCCGATCCGCGGGATCAGCTCGTCGACCGCCGGGTCGGGGCGCAGGTACGGCGTCAGCCAGGACATGTCGCCGCCGGGGCCGGCGAGGAAGCCGTCGAGGGACATGCTGAAGCCGTAGAGCAGTTTCGCCATGGGGTGTCTCCTTGAGTGATTCGCGGACTTCAGTACTGACGACGGCGGCCGGAAAAGTCATCGGCTTCACCCGGTCGTGTCCGGAACGCGACAGGATCACCACGGACCGTTGACAACGGTGTCAGCCCACGAGGACCGTTTCGAAACGCATAGCTCAAGTACTTGTGCTCAACGGTGAAGGACAAGTGACATGGTCTTGCGTTCCCTCATGCGGTTATCCGCCGCTTCCGTGCTGGCCATGGCCGGCTTGATCCCCATTTCCGCTTCCGCGGCGACACTGGTCGCCGATCCCGCGTCCGTCGTGAACCCCTTCATCGGCACCTCCAATGCCGCCGATGACTTCCCCGGCGCCGACGTTCCGTTCGGCATGGTGCAGTGGAGTCCCGACACGCCCAGCCGCCCGGACGGCGGCGGGTACGAATACAAGGACTCCTCGATCACCGGTTTCAGTTTGACGCATTTGTCCGGTCCGGGCTGCGGTGCCGACGGTGACGTCCCCATTCTGCCGACGGTGGGCGCGGTCAACACCGGCGCGACGGACTCCTTTTCCCACGCGAACGAAACCGCCGACGCGGGGTACTACTCCGTGGGCCTCGACAACGGTGTCAAGACCGAGCTGACCACCGCGCTGCGGTCCGGGATCAGCCGGTTCACGTTCCCGTCGACGTCCCAGGCGAACCTGCTCTTCAAGCTCAACGGCAGCCAGAACGGCACCTCGAACCAGACGTGGACGGTGGTCAGCCCGACCGAGGTGTCCGGTTCGGTCACCTCCGGGCACTTCTGCGGCGCCGGGTTCACCTACACGCTCTACTTCGACCTGGTCTTCGACCGGCCGTTCAGCACCAGCGGCACGGCGGCGGCCCCGGCCGCGACGCCCAAGGCGTCTCCGGACAAGATGCACGGCACCTCGAAGGTCGCGGCGGCTCCGGCGGCCCCGGCCGCCGGCCCGGGCAGCTCGTACGTCCGGTTCGACACGACGACCAACCGGACCGTGCAGGCCAAGGTCGGCGTCTCCTACGTCTCGGTGGCCAACGCCGTCGCGAACCGGGCCGCGGACATCCCCGCGTTCGACTTCGACGCCACCCACACCGCCGCGCACAACGCGTGGAACGCGATGCTCGGCAAGATCCAGGTCGCCGGCGGGACCACGGCGCAGTAGCGCGTCTTCTACACCGCGCTGTACCACTCGCTGCTGCACCCCAACGTCTTCTCCGACAGCAACGGCCAGTACATCGGGTTCGACAACCAGGTGCACACCGTCGCGAGTGGACATTCGGCGCAGTACGCGAACTTCTCCGGCTGGGACATCTACCGGACGCAAGCGCAGCTGACCGCCCTGGTGGCGCCAACGCAGACGAGCGACATCGCGCAGTCGATGATCGCCGACTACGCCCAGGGCGGCGGGCTGCCCAAGTGGGCGCAGAACAACGGCGAGACGTACGTGATGGTCGGTGATCCGGGCACGGCGATCCTCGCGAGCTATTACGCCTTCGGCGCGAAGAACTTCGACACCTCGGCGGCGTTGCAGGCGATGCTGCACGAGGCGAGCGCGGCCAACAACATCCGGCCGGGGCTCAACGCCACGAACGCGCCGGGCTACCTGCCGGCCAACGGCACCTACCAGTGCTGCAACTTCTACGGCCCGGTCTCGACGCAGCTGGAGTACGACACGGCGGACTTCGCGCTCTCGGCATTCGCCGGGGCGCTGGGGGACACCGCGAACCAGGCGTTCTACGCCGGCCGCGCGCAGAACTGGAAGAACACCTTCAACCCGGCCAGCGGATTCATGCAGCCCAAGGACGCGGGCGGCGGCTGGACGGCCGGCTTCAACCCGGCGAGCGGCTCGAACTTCGTCGAGGGCACGTCGTGGCAGTACACCGGCATGGTGCCGTTCAACGTCGCCGGGCTCGCGGCGGCACGGGGTGGCAACGCGTCGCTGATCAGCTACCTCGACAGCGTGCTGGCCGGGTTCCACGGCAGCGGCGGCAGCCAGGCCGACCTCGGCAACGAGCCGAGCCTCGAGCTGCCGTGGGAGTACGACTACGTCGGGCAGCCGTACAAGACGCAGAAGGTCGTCCGCCAGGTGCAGGACCAGATCTGGACGGACGCCCCCGGCGGCCTGGCCGGCAACGACGACCTGGGCGCGATGAGCGCGTGGTACGTCTTCTCCGCGCTGGGCTTCTACCCGATGACCCCGGGCACGGCCGACCTCGCGCTGGGCAGCCCGCTGTTCACCCAGGCGGTGGTCAGCCTGCCGAGCGGCAACACCCTGACGGTCAACGCCCCGGCGGCGGCGGACAACGCCCCGTACGTCCAGAGCGCGACGTGGAACGGCGGAGCGTGGAACAACGCGTACGCCCCGACGTCGGCTCTCGGTTCGGGCGGCACGCTGGCCTTCACGCTCGGCACGTCGGCGAACACGTCGTGGGCGGCGTCGAACCCGCCGCCGTCCTACGGCGGCACACTGCCGCACCTCGGCCCGGTGACGTCGGGCCTGGCGGGCAAGTGCCTGGACGTCGCCACGAGCGGCACGGCGAACGGGACGCACGCCCAGCTGTACACGTGCAACTCGAGCGGCGCGCAGAAGTGGTTCTCCGCCCCCGACGGCTCCCTGCAGGCCCAGGGCGGCTGCCTGGACGTGAGCAACAGCGGCACGGTCAACGGCACGAAGGTCCAGCTGTGGCAGTGCAACGGTTCGGGCGCGCAGAAGTGGCAGGCGGGCACGGCGGGAGCGCTGGTGAACCCGCAGTCCGGCAAGTGCCTGGACGACCCGAACAGCACCACGGTGGACGGGACGCAACTGCAGATCTACGACTGCAACCAGAGCGCGGCCCAGAGCTGGACCCGCGGCTGACCAGCGGGTGAGGGGCGGGCTCCGGCTCGCCCCTCACCAGGTACCTGTAACCACCGGCACCCGAGCACCGATACCGGCAGCTTAGCCGGATGGGTGCTGAAGAACTCAGAGGTCGCAGGTGTCACTGTTCAGCAGAAGCCGACAGGAGAAGCGGAAGCGAAGAATGCCGATCGGGGCACGCGTGCATGCGGCGAGCAACCGGCGTTGTCGGAAGAGCAGGAGCAGCAACCTTCGAACGGTTGCCGGTCGGCCGAGCACGCGCAGGATACAGCCGAGGTAATGAGGTGTTCCAGAGCTTTGTCGAAGTGCTGGAAGACACCACGGCGGGCGATCGGGCGAGGCTCTCGACGCCGTCTGTTGGGAAGGCTGGGAGCTCATCAACGGCTCGTTCGTCTTCGTTGAGCAAGAGCAGGTGGCCGCGACCACGGCTTGTCGTCTGTGCAGAATCTCGCGGTCAGCGGCGTGGCCGTGGGCTTTGACCTGTTCAAGCGCTGGGAAGCTACTCGGCGAGCGGCGTAGGGAGTGTCTGACAATGTTTTCGGCCAGGTGACCACCGCGTGGAAGATGTCCGCAGATCGGTAGACGATGGCGAGTTGTCGTAACGGGGTGGCCAGGCAGTGACATTGCTTGAGCAGGCTGAATCATTTGCGCGGTCGCGGTGATCGACCAGGTGGAACGCGGTTCGCCTAGCTGCTCTACGACCGTTACCCAGTACTCCTGGTCGCCGGCCAGCTCGCGAGGAGCCTCGTGGGCCTGCTCCCGCCGACCCGTGCGGACCCACCCTTATCGAGCACGTCCCGCGTGGCCGATGGGCGCTCGGGTCGATTAGTCGACCGAATGATGTTCGGGCCAGATCCGCCTCATCTGCAGTTCGGCGGGACGCGCTCTCTGCCGGCTACCCTGGTGGTCGTCGGCGACCTTTGGCCGCTGTGCACCGTTGCCGGGGATGTTGAAGAGCAGGCCGCAAACACCCATTTAGTTGATGCTCGTGCACTTTGGGTGCCTCCTGGCCAGGACATCGGCACGACCATGGTCGGCGGCAACCGTCGCCGCGAAACAGGCAACTGAGGCGGCCGGGACACGACCTTGTCGGACGCTCGCCACGGAGCCCGATGCTTCCCGGCCCTCATTCGCCGCGAGGTCGGCTCGTGGCGTGACTGCCGCCCCGGTAGAAGCCGACCGGCGGAACGCATCCGCTTTGCGACCGAATGTGAGGTGCTGCGCCTACTCGAAAGAGGGCTTGAGCTCCGTCGGCGCGGACGATCTGTCACGAATCGGTCTCAGCGGAGACGAGTTGCAACATGCCAAGTGCGCGAAGCGACTCTTCGGACAGCACACGCCGAGGGGACCACCTGCCGATGACAGCGCAAAACGACCATGACGCCGAATACAGGTCGGCTTCGTTGTCCCAGGAGACCTGGGAGACCCTGGTCGATTCGATCAAAGCCCAGGAATGCACGCCGTTCTTGGGCGCCGGTATCGCAGTACCACATCTGCCAACCGGACGTGCGCTCGCCACCGCACTTGCCAGTGAATTCGAATATCCTCTCGAAGACGTCACGAACCTCGCCAGGGTGACGCAGTATATCGCCAGCCTCCGTCAGCCGGCTTTCGTCAAGAGGAGGGTCTGCAAAGCTATCCGTGACGCTCAAGAGGCCAGCGCCGCGGAACTCGGCGGCAACCTGCCGGAAAACTACCTCCGGCTTGCCCGGTTGGAGCTGCCAATCTATGTGACCACTAACTACGACGACTATCTACAGCGTGCGCTGGTGGCAGCGGGCCGATCCGTGCCATCGGTGGAAGTCTGCCGCTGGAACGATGAGTTGGTCGCCGAGCTTCCCCCTTATCCTGCGGCCGAGCCGACCGCCGAGGCGCCGATGGTGTTCCACCTCCACGGCCATTCCGAACGGGCTGGCTCGATCCTCGTGACCGAGGACGACTATATCGACTTCACCGTCAGCCTGGCCGAACGGGCGACCGGGAAAAACGCGGTCATCCCGCACTTCACACGCCGCGCCCTCGGTCACACTAACCTGCTGTTCATCGGGTACAGCCTGGAGGACTGGAACTTCCGGGTGATGATGCGCTACCTGATGAAACAGCAGCGAGTTCAGCCACACGGCCAGCGCAGCAGCATCAGCATCCAGCTGTCCGACCACCGGATGTCACCAGAGCGGCGGATCCGCGCTGAACGCTTCCTCGAAGCTTATCTCCTACGCACGTCGAAGATCGAAGTCTATTGGGGCACGGCGACTTCGTTCCTCGCCGATCTGGAAGTCAGGCTGCAGCCCGCCACAGTGGGCGGTGTGGCCTGATGTCGGCCAGGATTGCAGTCGAGACGACCGCCCAGACCGAGAATCCCTTTCCCGGACCGTCCGCCTACCGGCGGATCGAGCAAAAGTATTTCTTCGGCCGCACCGAAGAAACTGAGGAGCTTACCTCCTTTGTCTTGTCGAGCAGCGCGACACTTCTTTACGCGCCGTCGGGCACGGGGAAGTCGTCGCTCCTGCAGGCCGGTGTGCTTCCCTACCTCGAAAAGCGGTTCGGGGTAGCAGTGCTGCCTGTCGTGCGGATGGGCCCAGCGCCCCGTGCCGGTACGGCGCACGTGGACAACGAATTCGTTCGGATGGTCATCGATGCGATCGGATCGGATGATGCCGAGTCGGTGCCGGATATCGCCGCTGCGGCCGCCCGCTGGCGGAGCGACAATTCGTCGTTGGTCCTGCTGGTATTGGACCAGTTCGAAGAGGTTTTCGCGGATCCTTCGCGGTGGCGGCAGCGCGACGAGTTCTTTACCGTGTTGCGGAAAACGCTTGCCGACCACACCTGGCTTCGGGTGATCATCGCCTTGCGGAGCGACTATCTGGCGGAACTCGTACCGCACGAGCAGAACCTGCCGGATCACCTGACCGTGCGCTACCAGTTGGAGCCGCTCGGCCGGGATCGGGCCACCGGTGCGATCTGGGCAGCGTTCGAGGCCACCGGTGTGGAGCTCGGAAAGGGTGATCTCGAACGAGTGATGGAGCTGCTCCTCGACAGCCCGCGTAACCCCACCGGGCAGCTCGAACACGTCAACGCGATCCAGTTGCAGATCGTCTGCCGCCAACTGTGGTCGGAGCGGGCTCAGCGAAAGGACCCGATGCTCGGCGGGGCAGGGGCATTTAAGCTGGACTTCACCCTGGACACGGCGATTGTGCATTTCGTCGACGAGGCCATCACCAGAGTCGTGACCGCGGGACACGTCGACGAACTGTCGCTGCGTTGGTGGCTGGGGCACCGGCTGCTGACTTCGGCGGGACGGCGGGCTTTCCTGCAGGTCGGTGAGGACCTGACGGCCGGGCTGCCGAACACGGTCGTGAACGCACTCGCGGAGGCCAAGCTCGTGCAGGTGGAGCATCGCCAGGGCGCACAACTGGCCGAACTCACCCACGACAGCATGGCCGATGCCGTTGCCGAGTCGAACGACGTCTGGCTCCGTCGGCGTAACCGTCGGCGCTACCGTCGGGCTGCGGTGCTGCTCGCCTTGCTCGCCTTTTTGCTCGCCTTGTTCCCGACCCTACGTCAGACCACCGGTGACCACCTTCTCGATCAGTCTGGTGTACTTGGCACGGAGCCCGTGGGAGCGTCGTTCAAGGCCACCGAGACCGCGACGCTCATCCGGGCCAACGTTGCGCCCGGCGACCTCCGGATCAAGCTCACCGTGCTGGGAAGCTCGGGCTCGCCGATCGGCACTAGGGCGTTCGAGGCGTCGATGGGCGGTGATGCGAGCCTGGTGGTCGAGACTGTGCCGAACAGCACCTACAAGATCGCATTGTCCGGCGAGGGAAAGGAGCAGCGTCCCTACCGGATCCAGGCCGACCCGCTTCCGTTGGCGAAGCTCACTGACGACGCGGTGACCGGCCTGTCGACGACCGAGGTCGCGATCCCGATCCCGGCCGCGGGCTCCGCGGCCCAGCTCCTTACGGTCGAGCACGCATCGCTGAGCGGCGTCTCAGGTGCTCGTCTGCTCGCCATTGACGAGCGAGGTGGCTGGGCGGTCGTCCGTGCAGCCGATCCCGCAGCCCTCGCTGCCGTCGCACTGCAGGATGCCGTGACGGGAGGAGCGCCGACCGACGCGATCGTCCGGCGTCGCGTTCTGCCCGATCCCGTGCCGCTGCGACGGGACGCGCAGACCAAGATCACCGTGACGGACGCGGTGCTCCTCAGCTACGAGGCCGGGAAAAGCCAGGCGCCTCTAGGCCTAGAAGGAACCTGCACTGGGAGCGCCCAGCTTTCCTCTGCCGAAATCGACGACACGACCGGAGAACACGTGCTCCGGCCGTTTCTGGGCGCGGAGAACTCCATGATTCCATTGCCGACTGTCCCGGGAAAACACACGCTGGTCCTGGGGTCCTACGACGCTACGATCGATTGCGTGCTGACGATCCGATCGTTCGGTTCGCCCGCTCTCGGTCCTGCGGGTAGCCAGGTTCTGGTACTGCCTGACGGTGTTCCCGCGACGGCGTATCCGATTCTGCCGGCTGAAGACACCGTGTTCGCCAGTTCCCCGAGACCGGACGGGCTCCTGATTGATCTTCGGTGCCCATCATCGTCCCCGCTGGTCGCGGACCCTTCGCAGCGGCTGCTCGCCCTCGTCCTAGCAAACCAGCCGTGTGCGTTGTGGCTGAGCAGGAAGGCCGGGGGCACAGGTGAACTCAGGCTGGGGCTGCGCACAGCACCGGCCACGACCGGCGGTGGAGGCTGACCATGCGCATCAACCGGCTCGCGGCCCCAGCTTACGCGGCGGCCGCCCTTGGACTGATCATGCTGCTGACTGCGTCGATGCCGTACTTCCAGCTGACGGGCGGAATCGCGATGACGGGTGGCTACACGGTCGCTCTGCAGTTGGTGCTCGCATCGTCCTTGCTGGCGGCGATCGACGATTTTGATGATCCAGGTGCACTCAGTGCCACAGGTGGGCGCGTCGGCTTGCCCGAGGCCGACAGGACCACGCCGCTCAGCAGCCGGAACGCCCTCCTACGGTTCTATCTGCGACGACCAGGACCAGCGCTGCTGGCCGGGTTCGGTTCGGCGTGCAGTCTGTCGGCGATCATGATCGGGCTGCTCGACCATGGCAACTACGCTGTAGAAGCGTGGGGACTGCGCTATAGCGAACTCGCGATGGCGGTGATCCTGCCTCTTACCGCACTGCCGCAGTTGGTCAAGCGGGGTCTCGGCTTCTTTGGCTGGTGTTGGGGGATGGCTGCGGGTGTCGTGCTGGCTCAGACCTTCCTGGATCAGGGGATAGAACGGGTACAAACGATCCTGGGCTGGGCGGGTGAGGCTGGGGTGATTTCGCTGCTCGGCTTGGTGGTAAAGGGGATTCAGATCGTGGCTCGACGGCGGATCGCGAGCGACGAAGGCAGGCGGTCGTGAAGGTGCTCAAACGTGTGTGGCAGGACGTGCGCGCCCGGCGGAATCTCGAATCCTATGTGGCGGCGCTCGTCGCCGGGGTCTTCGCAGCGCTGGGAATCGTTGGCGACATCGTCCCGGAAGGATTGAAGTGGTCGGCTGTCTTCGCCGGGCTTGGGGTGCTTCTCTTTCGGCTGGCCTTGCCCGACTGGCCGTCGGCCGCGGCCGACGCGCTGCTGGCCGACCGGGACGCATTTGATCGGACGCCGTTTCCCGAGCTGATCGCTCACGCTCGCCAGTTGTGGATCTTCGCCCCATCCGCGATCAATGTACTCAGCCCGGCGAACTGCGAAGCGATCCGGAAGTCGGTGTTGGATCGCGGCGGAGAGGTACGAGTGGTCGTCCTCGATCCGGAGCAGCACGAAGCGGTGACGCTGGCGGTCCGGCACCTCGACGACTCGCTGCAGTTTCAGCTGCAGGATTTCCGTGCCTCCCTGCAGACGAGCATCCGCCGGCTGGAGCGGATGGCGGCTTGGCCCATCGACGGATTCGCCTACGGCTTCGCTGGCTACAACCCAGGCTTCAGCTTCGTGGCAGTCGACCCAACGACGCGCGACGGCCGCGTCATCGTCGAGTTCCACGGCTACCACAATGAAGCCACCGGGTCCCGGATGCACCTGACTTTAAGGCGCCGGGACAGCGACGAATGGTTTCGGTACTGGGCTCGTCAGTTCGAGGAGATTTGGGGGGCCGCCCGCCTGCCCACCTCCGCCCAGCCCTGATCCCGTTGCCGAAACTGCTCGGCTGCCCGCGTTGGCACGCGGCCCCAGCGCAGCAAATCCCCAATCGTCCATCACCGCGCAATCGTGCTCCACGCTGTGATCACTCGGATCGCGACATTGTCAGACACGTCCTAGCCCGCCGGGTGGGGCGGGAACTTCGGGATCCGGCGCTCGTTCCAGCTGGCCAGTCCCTCCGCCAGCTCGGGGCGGCCGAAGGAGTCGATCATCAGCGCCGTCGCCTCGCGGGCCGAGTCCGCCAACGACAGGGCCGCCTCGCGGGGGAACTGCTGCTTCATCACCGCCATCGACCTCGGGGCGCTGTACGTCGCCAGCTCCGTCGCGTACGCGTGGGCGCGCATGCCCAGTTCCTCGGCCGGGACGATCTCCTGGACCAGGCCGTAGTCCAGCGCCTGCTCCGCGGTGAACGTGCGGCCGGACAGCAGCAGGTCACGGGCCCGGCCCTGGCCGACCAGCTCGGGCAGCAGCTTCGCGACGCCGTACTCGGCGATCAGGCCACGCCGGGCGAACGCCGTGGTGAACTTGGCGCCCGCCGCCGCGAAGCGGACGTCCGCCGCGCACGCGATCACGAAACCCAGGCCGGCGCAGCCGCCGTTGATGGCCGCCACCACCGGGACGCCCACCGTCGCCGCCGCCAGGACGTCGCGGAAGTTCTCGTGGCCGCCGCCTTGCGCGGGCGGGGCGGCGGCGATGTCGTCCAGCAACCCCAGGTCGGCGCCGGGGCAGAACGCCCGTCCGGCGCCGGTGACGACCACCGCGCGCACCTCGGGGTCCGCGTCCGCCTCCCGCAGCGCCGCGCCGTAGCGGGCCTGCATCGGGACGTCCATCGCGTTGCTGCGCTCGGGCTTGTCGAACGTCACGGTGGCGACCGCGCCGTCCCGTCCGTACCGTACGCCGTCCACAATGGACTCGGTCATAACCGCCTCCTCGGGGTCGGCACCCATACTAAGCGGTCGCTTGGCTCGCTGTCACGGTTCGAAATGATCGAAGCCTTTGTCCGGCGGGAAAATCCTGTGCCATAGTGCTTTCGCGCCACCGAGCACCGTCGCCGGGAAGGGAACGCCCCATGCCGAACGATCCGGGTCCCAGCAGGCGGCAGGTGCTCGGCGGGGTCGGCGCGGCCGCGCTGACGGCGGCGCTCGCACCCGTCGCGCAGGCGGCCGAGGCGCTCTCCCGGCCGGGCCTGACCCTCACCGGCCGCGCCACGGACCTGGGCACCGGCTGGCGGTTCGTCCTCGTCGACGCCGACGACGTCACAGGTCCCGAAGACCACTACGCGGACCCGGCCTTCGACGACTCGGCCTGGCCGGGCGTCGACGTCCCGCACGACTGGAGCATCGAGCTCCCGCCCGTCGACCACGGCGGCACCAGCAGCGCGTCCGGCTTCTTCCGCGGCGGCCTCGGCTGGTACCGGAAGACGTTCACGCTGCCGCCCGCGCTCGCGGGCAAGCGCGTCTCGGTCGAGTTCGACGGTGTCTACTCGGACGCGCACGTCCACCTCAACGGCGAGCTGCTCGGCCGGCACCCGTACGCCTACACGGGCTGGAGCTTCGACCTCACCGGCAAGCTGCACACCGACGGCCGCACCCCGAACGTGCTCGCGGTGCGCGCGGTCAGCCGGCTGCCGAGCAGCCGCTGGTACTCCGGCAGCGGCATCTATCGCAACGTCCGGCTCGTCGTGACCGAGCCCGTGCACGTCGCCCGGCACGGCACGTTCGTCACAACGCCCGAGATCACCGCGGGGCACGCGCTCGTGCGCGTCGCGACCGACGTCGCGAACGACTCCGGCGGCGCGCTCGCGGCCGAGGTGCGCACGACGGTGACCGATCCGGCCGGCCGGGTGGTCGCGCGCGGCTCGGCGACGATTCCGCTGCCCGCCGGGCAGACGCGCCGGGCGAGCACCGACCTGCCGGTGAGCCGGCCGCAGCTGTGGTCGACCGAGCGACCCGCGCGGTACCGCCTGAGCACGGACGTCGTCGTGGCCGGGCGCGTGCTCGACACGACCACGACCGACTTCGGCATCCGCTCCTTCGCCTTCCACCCGGACAGCGGCTTTTCGCTCAACGGCGTCCCGATGAAGCTGCGCGGCGTCAACCTCCACGCGAGCCAGGGCGCGCTCGGCGCGGTGATCGACCCCGCCGCGCTGGAACGCCAGATGCGGCTGATGCGGGCGATGGGCGTCAACGCCCTGCGGACCGCGCACAACCCGCCCGCCCCGGAGCTGGTCACCGTCTGCGAACGGCTCGGGATCCTCATGATGGTCGAGGCGTTCGACTGCTGGCGGACGGGGAAGGTCGCCTACGACTACCACCTGGACTTCGACGAGTGGAGCGCGCGCGACATCGCCGAGATGGTCCACGCGGCCAAGAACTCGCCCGCGGTCGTGCTCTGGTCGATCGGCAACGAGGTCCCGGACGCCTCGATGGCCGGCGGCCCGGCGATCGCCGCCGGGCTGATCGCCGCGGTCCGGGCGATCGACACCACCCGGCCGGTCATCATGGGTTCCGACCGCTACCGCAGCGTGCCCGCACCCGGCTCGCCCCAGGACCTGATCCTGCGGCAGCTCGACGGCCTCGGCGTCAACTACAACACCGCCCAGTCGATCGACGGCCTGCACACGACCTACCCGGACAAGTTCTTCTTCGAGTCCGAGTCGTCGTCGGAGACCTCGACGCGCGGGGCGTACCAGGACCCGGACCTGCCGAACACGGGGGAGAACCACACCCCGGGTAAGCGGGCAGCGTCGTCCTACGACAACAACCTGGCCTCGTGGACCTTCAGCGGGGAGTACTCGCTGAAGAAGGACCGCGACCGGAAGTTCTGCCAGGGCCAGTTCCTCTGGGCCGGGCAGGACTACCTCGGCGAGCCGACGCCGTACGACGTCTTTCCGGTCAAGACGTCCTTCTTCGGCGCGGTCGACAGCGCGGGCCTGCCGAAGGACGCCTTCCACCTCTTCCGCAGCCAGTGGACCACCGAGCCTATGGTGCACCTGCTCCCGACGGACTGGACGAACCATCGCCCCGGCGAGCCGGTCACCGTCTGGGCCTACTCCACTGTGGACACCGTCGAGCTGGTGCTCAACGGGAAGTCCCTGGGGGTAAAGAAGTTCGACCACAAGACCACTGTGGACGGACGGCCGTACCTTGAGACGAGCGAGCCGTCCGGCGACGACAAGCACGATCCCTCCGGCAGTTACACCAGCCCGAACGGCAGCACGGGCAAGCTGCACCTGACCTGGACCGTGCCCTTCGCGTCCGGCACCCTGACCGCGATCGCCACCGCCGGTGGCCGCGAGGTGGCGCGCGACCAGCTCGTCACGGCCGGACCGCCGCACGCGCTCACGCTGACCGCCGAAAACCGCGCCGGCGTGGTGGACGGCGCGATGATGTTCGTGACGGCCTCCGTCGTGGACGCCCGCGGCACCGTCGTGCCGGATGCCGAACCGGTGCTGCGGTTCACCGTCCGCGGGCCGGGCCGGGTCGCCGGGGTGGACAACGGCCGGCAGGAACTCGCCCAGAGCTACCAGCGGCCGACGATCCCGGCGTTCCACGGCCAGGCCGTCGCCGTGATCGCGGCGACCGGGCGCGGGACGATCACCGTCACCGCGACCGCACCGGGGTTGAAGACCGCGAAGATCGCGTTGCCCGGGACGAGTTCCGGGCAACGCAACGGCCCGGGTGCGCGGGCCCGGGAGTCGGCCGATGGCCTCGCCGCTGGGCCATCGGCCGACGCGAGTTATTCGGGCGCGCCGGACACCCTGCCCTCGGCGATGCTCGACGGCGACCCGGCCACCGGCTGGTCGAACCACTACCTCAAGCCGGCGACGGCGACGCTGAACGCGGTGAGCCGGTCGCGAGCCGAGGACTGGGTGTCGCTCACCTGGCCCGCGCCCCGGCGGATCGGCACGGTCACGGCGCGGTTCGTGGTGTCCGACGTCCTGGCCCGGCCGGCGACCATCCAGGTCGCCCACCGGACGTCACGAGGCTTCGAGCCGGTGCGGGACCCGCGGATCACGTGGGCGGGTGATCAGGCGACGCTCACGTTCACTTCGGTCGTCACCGGGGAGGTCCGGCTCACGATGACCAGCCCCACACCCGGCACGGCGCGGGGATTCCTGCGGGTCAGCGCGCTCGAGGCGAGCTGACCCGCAGGAACTCACAGACTGCAGGGCGCGAGCGCGTCCAGGCCCTGGGGCTTGTCGGCGTTGCGGCCGATCGCCGTCGCGATCCGGTTGATCGTGGCGATCCGCTTGTCCTCCAGCGGCCCGAGGATCGCGTTCTGGACGAAGTTCGCGCCACCCTCACCCGCGCTGGTCACCAGGCGGTTGTCGGCCTCGGCGATCTGGGTGTCGAGCAGGGCGAGGTTGCGCTGGACCTCGGCCTGGGCCTGGGCGGGGATCGCCGGCAGCCGGCTCTCGACGTCCGGGCAGGTGATCTGACCGGCCGCCGGTTCCGCGGCGCTCGGGTCCGTCGAAGCCGGTGCGGCCGGTGCGGCCGCGGTCGTCGTGGCGGCGGCCTGGCCGCCGAGGGAGCAGGCCGCGAGACCGCCGAGGCCCTGGGGTTTCCCGGCGACGCGGCCGATGGCGATCGCGATGCGATCGATCGTGCTGGCCCGCTTGTCCTTCAGCGGGCCGAGGATGGCGTTCTGGACGAAGTTCGCGCCGCCCTGGCCGGCGCTGGTGACAAGGCGGTTGTTGGCCTCCGCGATCTGGGTGTCGAGCAGGGCGAGGTTGCGCTGGACCTCGGCCTGGGCTTGGGCGGGGATCGCGGGCAGCTGCCCGGCGACGTCGGGGCACGTGATCTGCTGGGCGGTCGCCGCGCTGGCCTGGCCGGTCTGGCCGGCCGTCGTCGCGATCACCAGGGCCCCGGCGGCGAGGGCGAGGCCCAGTGCCGCCGTCGCGAGTTTCGTGCGCCGGGAAATGCGGTGTCGTCCACCGTTGTCAGGCATGAATGGCTCCCATGTTCCGTATTCGTTAGCGTGAACATATGCGCGGCCAGGCGCCATCTTGACCTCTCGACCAGGGGATTGTCCAGTGCCGAGGGAGAGGAAAAGAAAATCTGAACCACGTCGAACCGTTGTTCGTGTTCTTCGGTGACGCGGCAGTTCTGCGTATTCCGGAATCGCCGGCGCCCGGCTGGGTCTTGACGGGGACCAGCGCCGCCTCCTAGCGTCGCCATACCGACCGGTCGGTGTCCAAAGGAGGTCACTGGATGAGCTGGTACGACGACAAGCCGTGGCTGGCGAGCTACGGCGAACGGCCGGTGGAACCGGCCGAGGCGACAACGCTGCCCGAGACGTTCCGCCGGGCCGTGGACCACGGGCCCGACCGGGACGCCATCGCCTACTTCGACGGCCGGCTCACCTACCGGCGGCTCGACGAGCTCTCCGACGGCGTCGCCCGCTACCTCACGCAGAACGGCTTCGAGCGCGGCGACCGGCTCGCCCTGGTGCTGCAGAACATCCCGCAGTTCGTCATCGCGCTGCTCGGCGCGTGGAAGGCCGGCGGGATCGTGGTGCCGGTCAACCCGATGTACCGCGAGCGCGAGCTGACCCACGTGCTCACCGACGCCGGCGTCAAGGCGATCGTCTGCTCGCAGCGCGGCTGGAACGCCTACATCGGCGAGACGGCGAGCGCCCTCCCGATCGCGCTCACCACCAGCGAACTCGAGTTCCAGACCCGCAACGACGAGCGCGTGCTCGGCAAGGTCGTCCGCGAGGAGACCCCGGGCGCCACCGAACTCCTCGAAGCCGCCGAGACACCCGGGCCGAAGCCGCCGGAGCCCGCGTTCGCGCTCGACGACGTCGCCCTCATCAGCTACACCTCCGGCACCAGCGGCACGCCGAAGGGCGCCACCAACACCCACGGCAACGTCGGCACCAACGCCGCCGGGCTCGGCTCGTTCAGCGGCCTCCCCGCCGGCTCGACGCTGTTCGGGCTCGCGCCGCTGTTCCACATCACCGGCATGGTCTGCGAAGTCGGCTCCGCGATCGACATCGGGGGCACGCTCGCGCTGGCCTACCGCTTCGAGGCCGGGGTCGTGCTCGACGCCTTCCTCGAGCACGAGCCGTCGTACACGGTCGGGCCGTCGACGGCCTACATGGCGCTGATGGCCCACCCGTCCTTCAGCCGCGAGCACTTCACGTCGTTCGCGCTGCTCTACTCCGGCGGGGCCGCGCTGCCGCCCGCCGTCGTCGAGGCCTTCCGCGCGAAGACCGGGCACTACATCCACAACGGCTACGGCCTCACCGAGACCACGGCCGGCTGCGTGGTCGTCCCCGGTGACCTCGAGGCGCCGATCGACCCGGAGTCCGGCACCATCTCGATCGGCCTGCCGGTGCCCGACACGATCGTCCGCATCCTCGGCGAGAACGGCGAGGAGCTGCCGTTCGGCAAGCCGGGGGAGATCGCCGTCGAAGGCCCGATGGTCGTGTCCGGCTACTGGAACCGCCCGGACGCGACGGCCGAGGCGCTGCCCGGCGGCCGGCTGCTCACCGGCGACATCGGGTTCATGGACGAACGCGGCTGGGTCTACGTCGTCGACCGCAAGAAGGACATGATCAACGCCGCCGGCTTCAAGGTCTGGCCGCGCGAGGTCGAGGACGTGCTCTACACGCACCCGGCGGTCCGCGAGGCCGCGGTCGTCGGCATCGCCGACGAGTACCGCGGCGAGACGGTCAAGGCGTACGTCAGCCCGGCGCCCGGCGTGACCGCCGACCCGGCCGAGCTGGTGGCCTGGTGCAAGGAGCGGCTGGCGGCCTACAAGTACCCGCGCACCATCGAGGTGCTCGACGAGCTGCCGAAGACGACCAGCGGCAAGATCCTGCGCCGCGAACTGCGGGCGAGGGGCTGATGGTCGAGACCGTCCGCGGCGCGATCGCGCCGGAAGCGCTGGGCAAGGTCCTGATGCACGAGCACCTCTTCGTGCTGAGCCCCGAGTTCGTCGAGAACTACCCGGAGCACGAGGGGTTCCGGGAGGAGGAGCACGTCCCCGAGGCGATCCGGCGGCTCAAGGAGCTGAAGGACGCCGGGATCGACACGATCGTCGACCCGACGGTGATCGGGCTCGGCCGCTACATCCCGCGGGTGCAGCGCGTGGCCGCCGAGGTCGAGGTCAACATCGTCGTCGCCACCGGGCTCTACACCTACAACGACGTGCCGCACTACCTGCACTTCCGCGGGCCCGGCACGCTGCTGCAGGGCGAGGACCCGCTGGTCGGGATGTTCGTCGGGGACATCCGCGACGGCATCGCCGGCACCGGCGTCAAGGCCGGGCTGCTCAAGTGCGCCACCGACGAGCCGGGCGTGACGCCCGGAGTCGAACGCGTGCTGCGCGCGGTGGCGAAGGCGCACCTCGAAACGGGGACGCCGATCATGACGCACACCCACGCCGTCAGCCGGCGCGGGCTGGAACAGCAGGCGATCTTCGCCGACGAAGGTGTCGACCTGAGCCGCGTGCTGATCGGGCACTCCGGCGACTCGACCGACCTCGGGTACCTCACCGAGCTGGCCGACCGCGGCTCGATCCTCGGCATGGACCGCTTCGGGCTCGACCTGCTCCTGCCGTTCGAGGAGCGCGTGAACACCGTCGCGGCGATGTGCGAACGCGGTTACGCGGGCAGCATGGTGCTCTCGCACGACGCGTCGTGCTACATCGACTGGCTGCCCGCGGACCAGCTGCCGGTGCTCACGCCGAACTGGCACTACCTGCACATCACCCGGGACGTGCTGCCCGCGCTGCGCGAGCGCGGCGTCAGCGAAACGGACATCACGACCATGCTGGTCGACGTGCCGAGGCGGTTCCTGGGGTGAGCGATATCCTGTGCGTCCGAACCCGACGGAAGGGGGCCTTGCCGTGACCCGCGCAAGCACCCGCAAGCCGGGCGAGGCGGCCGGCGACGAGCAGGCCGCCGTGCCGCGGCGCCTGCTGGAGCAGGCCACGAAGCTCTTCGCCAAGAAGGGCTTCGACCGCACGTCCGTGCAGGAGATCGTCGAGGCCGCCGGCGTCACCAAGGGCGCGATGTACCACTACTTCGGCTCGAAGGACGACCTGCTCTACGAGATCTACGCCCGGGTGCTGCGCGAGCAGACCCGGCAGCTGGAGAGCGTCGCGTCCTCGGGCGCGCCGCTGCGCGAACGGCTGGCCGCGGCCGCGTCGGACGTCGTCGTGTCCAGCATCGACAACCTGGACGACAACACGATCTTCCTGCAGTCGATGCACCAGCTGTCCCCGGACAAGCAGAAGGCGGTGCGCGCCGAGCGCCGCAAGTACCACGAGCGCTTCCGCGGCCTGGTCGAGGAGGGCCAGGCATCGGGCGAGTTCCGCACGGACAAGCCGGCCGACGTCGTCGTCGACTTCTACTTCGGCTCCGTGCACCACCTGGGCTCCTGGTACCACCGCAGCGGCTCGCTGTCGGCCCGCCAGATCGGCGACCACTACGCGGACCTGCTGCTGGACGCCCTGCGCCCGCCCATCAGCTAGTTCCAGTGGGCCTAGTGGCGGCGGACGTGGTCCAGCAGCAGGGCGATGACCTCGTCCGGGGTCTCCATCGCCATCCACTGGCTCGCGCCCTCGACGATCTGGAAGCGGTACTCCGCGTCGATGTGGTGGACGGTCAGCTCGGCGGCGCTCTGCCCGAGGTACGGGTCCTCGCTGCCCCAGAGGTACAGGGTCGGCACCGTAATGCGGCCCGCCGGGATGTCGTAAACGTCGTTCGTCGCGCCGCGGTACCAATTCAGCGTCGCGGTCAGCGCGCCCGGCTCCGAAAGGCGCGCCACGGTGCTTTCGAGGATTTCGACCGGTATTCGGTGGTCGTAAACCGCGCGTAGTTGTGCGGCCTCGTCGCGTAACAGGAATTTCTCCGCTTTACCGGCGGTGTGGCGGAAGAAACGGACGTAACCGAGGTCGTGGGCCTGCCCGTCGTCGATCGCGATGGCCTGCTGCAGCGCCGCCGGGTGGGGCGTGCCGAGCACGGTCAGCGAACGCAGCCGATGGGGGTGCCTCGTGGCCAGGGTCCAGGCGACCATGCTCCCCCAGTCGCGCGCGACCAGGTGGAACCGGTCGGCGCCCTGGCTGTCGGCGAAGGCGAGCGCGTCGGCCACCAGCAGGTCGATGGCGTAGTCCTCGACCCGCTCGGGGCGCGCTCCGCGGGCGTAGCCGCGCTGGTCGACGGCCAGCGCGCGGTAGCCGGCCTCGCCGAGGGCGTGCAGCTGCTCGGTCCAGGCGTCGGCGAACTCGGGCCAGCCGTGCAGCAGCAGGACGAATTCACCGGTCACGGGCCCGGCCGCGAGCGCGCTGTGGTGGTGGTCGCCGACGGCGACGGTCACTTCCTCCAGCGTGCCGGGCGGCCCGGCTTCCGTCGGCGCGACGGCGAATTCCATGGCGCCCAGGCTAGAACGTGAAAGCGGTTCCAACCATGGGAAGAAGGGCACATTTGCCACCCTTTTACCCGAGTAGTGGCCTGGCTCACAAAATCTTCGCTCAGATGAGCGAAAAAGCGAAAGAATTATGAATCCTATTCACGAAATCTGCAGCTGCAAACGCTCGGCCGCGTTGTGACGCGTGGGGCGGCCGGTGCGGTCGAGGTCGGCCCGAGGTCGGCCCGAAGTCCGTGAATGGCCCATCGAGGGACTTGATGTCCCTCGATGGGCCATTCACGGACTTCTCTCGGCGGTGGGACGTGCTCAGGCGGGCAGGTCGACCAGGTCGGCCAGGCGGGCGCGGTGCCGGCCCGGGGTGCCGAGGGCGAGCTCGTCCGCCTTGGCGCGCTTCAGGTAGAGGTGCGCCGGGTGTTCCCAGGTCATGCCGATGCCGCCGTGCAGCTGGATGGCCTCTTCGGTGGCCTTGACCGCGATCGGCGCGTTGCGGGCCTGGGCGACCGACACCGCGATCGGCACGTCGACGCCCGAAGCCAGCGAATCGGCCGCGTTGCGCGCGGTCGCGCGGGCCAGCACCAGGTCGGTGTAGAGGTTCGCCAGCCGGTGCTTGAGCGACTGGAACCCGCCGACCGGCCGGCCGAACTGGTACCGGCCCTTGAGGTAGCCCACGGTCTCGGTGAGCGCCCACTCGGCGATCCCGGTCTGCTCCGAGGCCAGGATGCCCGCCCCGGTGAGCAGCGCCTGCTCCAGCGCGGCCGCCGCCTGCTCACCCGAGGCCACCAGCACCGCCGCCGCGTTGTCCAGCACGACGTCGGCCACGCGCCGCGTCAGGTCGAAGGAGACCAGCTCCGTGACCGTCGCCGCCGACGCCTCGACGACGTACAGCGCGGGGCCGTCCGGCCCGGCGGCGGGGACCACCAGCAGGTCCGCCACCGACGCGTCGGCGACCGTGCCCACGCGGCCGGTCAGGGTCCCGTCCGTCGCGGTCACCGAAGACGGGAAGCCCGCCCCCGGTGCCGTCGACAGCGGCACGGCCAGCGCGCCGATCGCCTCACCCGCGGCCAGCCGGCCCACGAACTCGCGGTCGTCGGTGTTCAGCAGCGCGGTCGTGGCCAGCACGACACTGCCGAGGAACGGCACCGGCGCGACGCTGCGGCCCAGCTCCTCGGCCACGACGGCGACCTCGCGGGCCGACGCGCCGTGCCCGCCGCGCTCCTCCGGCACCGCCAGGCCGGCGACGCCGAGGTCGGCGGCCAGGGTGCGCCACAGCTTCAGGTCGTAGCCCTCGGCTGTCTCGATCCGCGCGAGCAGCGTCGCGGCGTCTGCCTTGTCCTTGAGCAGGTCCCGGACGCTGGCCCGCAGGTCTTCCTCGACGTCTGAATAGAGCAAGTCGGTCATCGGGGGAGGTCCTTCCAGGCGACGTCCTTGTCGACGCGCGGCTCCGACGGGAGACCCAGCACGCGCTCGGCGATGATGTTGCGCAGCACCTCCGAGGTGCCGCCCTCGATGGAGTTCCCCTTGGCGCGCAGGTAGCGGTAGCCCGCCTCGCGGCCGGTGAAGTCGACGATCGCCGGGCGCCGGAACGACCAGTCGTCGTAGGCCAGCCCCTCCTCGCCGAGCAGCTCGACCTCCAGGCCGGTGAGGGCCTGGTTCAGCTCCGAGAACGCGACCTTCATCGCCGAGCCCTCCGGGCCGGGCGCGCCCGCGGTGAGCTGCTGGCGCAGCCGCGTGCCGGCCAGCCGCAGCGTCTCCGCCTCGACCCAGCGCTGCACGAGCCGGTCACGCAGCTCCGGCGTGCGCAGCTCGGGACGTTCGCGCCAGGTCTTGGCGACGATCCCGATCAGGCCGCCTTCGCGCGGCTGGACGTGCCCGCCGATCGCGACGCGCTCGTTCATCAGCGTCGTTTGCGCGACCTTCCAGCCCTCACCGACGGCGCCGAGGCGCTGCGTGTCCGGGATCCGGACCTCGGTCAGGAACACCTCGTTGAACTCGGCCTCGCCGGTGATCTGGCGCAGCGGCCGGACCTCGACGCCCGGCGCGGTCATGTCGCACAGGAAGTACGTCATGCCCTGGTGCTTCGGCACGTCCGGGTCGGTGCGGGTGACCAGGATCGCCCACTGCGACTCGTGCGCGCCCGACGTCCACACCTTCTGGCCGGTGACGATCCAGTCGTCGCCGTCGCGCACCGCGCGGGTGCCCAGCGCGGCCAGGTCGGAGCCGGCGCCCGGCTCGCTGAACAGCTGGCACCACACCTCGTCGCCGGTCCACAGTGGACGCAGGAAGCGCTCGCGCTGCTCCGGCGTGCCGAAGGCGAGGATGGTCGGCGCGGCCATGCCGAGGCCGATGCCGATCCGGCGCGGGTTGTTGTCCGGCGCGCCCGCGTCGGCGAAGAGACCGTCCACAACGGACTGCAGGGCGCGGGGCGCGTCCTGCCCGCCGAGCCCGGCGGGGAAGTGGATCCAGGCGAGACCCGCGTCGTAGCGGGCCCGCAGGAACTCCATGCGATCGGTCGTCTTCGGGTCGTGCGCGGCCAGGAACTCGGTGACCTGGCCCTTCAGTTCTTCGGCGGTGACAGTCACTTCGCGCCCTCCGACAGGTACTTCTTCAGCTCACGGCGGGCCAGCGACCGCTTGTGGACCTCGTCCGGGCCGTCGGCCAGGCGCAGCGTGCGGTTGCCCGCCCACATCGCGGCCAGCGGGAAGTCCTGGCTGACCCCGCCGGCGCCGTGCACCTGCACGGCCTTGTCCAGGATCCACTCGACCGCGGACGGCGTCGAGATCTTGATCGCCTGGATCTCGGTGTGCGCGCCCTGGTTGCCGACGGTGTCCATCAGCCACGCGGTCTTGAGCACCAGCAGCCGCTGCTGCTCGATGCGCACCCGGGACTCGGCGATCCAGTCCTGCACGACACCCTGCTGCGCGATCGGCTTGCCGAACGCCTCGCGCGAGATCGCGCGGCGGCACATCAGCTCCAGCGCGCGCTCGGCCATCCCGATGGCGCGCATGCAGTGGTGGATCCGGCCCGGCCCGAGCCGTGCCTGGGCGATGGCGAACCCGTCACCCTCGCCGGCGATGAGGTTCTCGGCCGGCACGCGGACGTCCTCGAACAGCACCTCGGCGTGGCCGCCGTGGTCGCTGTCGTCGTAGCCGAAGACGTGCATGCCGCGCTTGACCGTCAGGCCCGGGGCGTCGCGGGGGACCAGGATCATGCTCTGCTGCTTGTGCGGCGCGGCTTCGGTGTCGGTCTTGCCCATCACGATGAAGATCTTGCAGGCCGGGTTCATCGCGCCGGAGATGTACCACTTGCGGCCGTTGATGACGTACTCGTCGCCGTCGCGGCGGATGCTGGTCTCGATGTTGCGGGCGTCGGAGGAGGCGACGTCCGGCTCGGTCATCGCGAACGCGGAGCGGATCTCGCCGTTCAGCAACGGCTCCAGCCACTGCTTCTTCTGGTCGTCGTTGCCGAACATGGCCAGGACTTCCATGTTCCCGGTGTCGGGCGCGGCGCAGTTGACCGCGGTCGGTGCCAGCCGGATGCTGCGGCCGGTGATCTCCGCGAGCGGCGCGTACTGCAGGTTCGTCAGGCCCGCGCCGTGGTCGCCGGGGAGGAAGAAGTTCCACAGGCCGCGCTTGCGGGCCTCGGCCTTGAGCTCGTCCATGACCGGCGGGATGGCCCACGGGTCGTCGCGCTCGGCCAGCTGCCGCTCGAACACCGCCTCGGCCGGGTAGACGTGGGAATCCATGAACTCGAGGAGCTTCGCGCGCAGCTCCTCGGTCTTGGCGTCGAACGCGAAGTCCATTACTTCTCCTCGTTGAGAATCTCGTTGCCGTGCGAGATGAGCAGCGGGACGCCGGCTCCGACGCCTTCGAAGCCCGCCCCGACCGTCTGGCCCTTTTGGTAGCGGTAGTAGATGCCTTCCAGGATCACGGCCAGCTTGAAGAAGGCGAAGCTGACGTACCAGCCGAGTTGCGAGACGTCCCGGCCCGAGCGTTCGGCGTAGCGGGCGACGACCTCGTCGGTGCTCGGGTAGCCCGGCGCCGAGCTGGCGTTCGACACGAACTGCAGCGACACCTTGTCCCGCTCGGCGTAGGCCACCAGCAGCGCGAGGTCGGTCAGCGGGTCGCCCAGCGTCGACATCTCCCAGTCGAGCACCGCCGAGATCCGGTCGTCGCCGTCCACGAGGACGTTGTCGAGCCGGTAATCGCCGTGGATGATCGACGGCTTCCCGGACGTCGGCACGGCTTCGGCGAGCCGGCCGTGCAGCTCCTCGATGCCCGGCAGGTCGCGGCTGAGGGACGCGTCGAGCTGCTTCTTCCACCGCCGCAGCTGCCGCTCGAGGAAGCCTTCGGGGCGGCCGAAGTCGCCCAGCCCGACCGCGGCCGGGTCGACCGCGTGCAGGTCGACGAGCGTGTCGACCAGCGCGTCGGCGATGGCCCCGGTGCGCCCGGCGCCGAGCGCGGCCAGCTCGTCCGCGGTCCGGTAGGGCGTGCCCTCGACGAAGCTCATGACGTAGAAGTTCGCGCCGATGACGTCGGGGTCTTCACAGAGGAGCAGCGCCTCGGGCACCGGCACGGCGGTGTCGCGCAACCCGGAGATCACCCGGAACTCGCGGGTCATGTCGTGCGCGGTGGGCAGCACGTGCCCGAGCGGCGGGCGGCGCACCACCCAGCGCGACCGGCCGTCGCCCACCACGTAGGTGAGGTTCGACCGGCCGCCCTCGACGACGTCCGCGCTCAGCTCCCCGGCGACCAGTCCGGGCCGCTGCGCGTCCAGGTGGGCGCGCAGCCTGCCCAGGTCGAGACCCGGCGGATCGGTGCTCATCCAGCCTCCTCAAGCTTCGTTCGAGCGATGATACCGACCAGTCGGTATGTCGTACAGCCGCCCGGCCGAGGGTCGCTCGGCCGGGCTCGTCACGCGAGGAAGCGCGTCACCCATTCGGCGACGCACGCGGGCTTCGCCGCCCCCTCGATCTCGACCGTCCACCGCGACACCGCCTGCTTGCCGCCCTCGATGTCGGTGACCTCCACCAGCTCGGCCCCGGCGCGCACCTTCGAGCCGACCTTCACCGGCTGCGGGAAGCGGACCTTGTTGAGGCCGTAGTTGATGCCCATCTTGATGCCGTTGACCTTGTAGATCTTCGGCCCGAACGCCGAGAGCAGCGAAAGCGTCAGAAAACCGTGGGCGATGGTGGTGCCGAACGGGCCCGCGGCCGCCATCGCCTCGTCGACGTGGATCCACTGGTGGTCGTCGGTGGCGTCGGCGAACTTGTTCACCCGGTCCTGGGTGATCGTGTGCCAGTCGCTGTACCCGAGGTGCTCGCCGACCGCGGCGGCGAAGGCGTCGAGGTTCTCGAATTCGCGCATGTCAGTCCTTCGGTCCGCCGGCGACGTAGATGACCTGGCCCGAAATGAACCCGGCGCCTTCGCTCACCAGGAACGACGCCAGGTTCGCGATGTCCTCCGGAGTGCCGACGCGCTGCACCGGGATCTGCGACGCGGCGGCCGCCTTGAAGTCGTCGAACGACATGCCGAGCCGCTCGGCCGTGGCCGCGGTCATGTCGGTGGCGATGAAGCCCGGCGCGATGGCGTTCGCCGTGACGTTGAACTTGCCCAGCTCGATCGCGAGGGTCTTGGTGAAGCCCTGCATGCCGGCCTTGGCCGCGGAGTAGTTGACCTGGCCGCGGTTGCCGAGCGCCGAGGTGCTGGAGAGGTTGACGATCCGGCCCCACTTCTCGGCGGTCATGTGCTTCTGCACCGCACGGGTCATCAGGAACGAGCCCTTGAGGTGGACGCCGAGCACGGAATCCCAGTCCTGCTCGGTCATCTTGAAGATGAGGTTGTCACGGGTGATACCGGCGTTGTTGATCAGCACGGTCGGCGCCCCGAGCTCCTCGGCCACCCGCGCGACGGCGGCGTCGACCTGCTCGGCGTCACTGACGTCCAGCGTCACGCCGACGGCCTTGCCACCGTTGGCGACGATGGCGTCGGCGCCCTGCTTGACACCGGCCTCGTCGAGGTCGAGCAGCCCGACGGCAAAGCCGTCGGAGGCCAGCCGGGCCGCCACAGCGGCCCCGATGCCACGGCCGGCACCGGTGACCACGGCAACACGGGAAGGGGAATCGGTCACGGGGGACCTCCTCGTCGTTGAGAAGCGGGTTGTCTGCCGCTCGCGAGCCTACTAAGCGGTCGGTCACCGCGGCTACGGTGAACGGTGGCTCTTTTGGATGCCAAGGTACTGAGGTTCGAGGCGTCCCGCCTGGTCGGACCGGGCCGGTGGCCGACGTCACACCCGCCCGCGTGGTGAGCGCGGATGCGCCGATCGGCCGCTGCTTCATCGGCGGCCGAGACGGTCCTGGTGGGGCGGGATGCCCTGTTCGCGGCGGCCGATGGCGTCGCAGCGGGGCATTGGCGGGGGATCTGCCGCTGTCGGCGTTGGTGCGGTGGCTGGAAGGCGGCGGTGCCGGGGACGCCGCAGAGTCGATCAGGGGATGGATAGCGATCGGATCGATGTAGGTCTCTGTCGGTCAGGTAGGTGGTGCGGTGGTCGTGCTTGAGCGCGACGGCGATGGGCTTGGTTCCCGATTCGAAGACGGTGAACGGTCCCGGCGCGGTCGAGGCCGGCAGGACCCGGACGTCGATGTGTGTCGCCCCGTGGGCGCGTTCGGCGTCGGTTGTGCGCAGGGCATGGTCACCGACCATGAACACGTAGCGGCGCTGTCCGTCGTTCGTGGCCTGTTGCCGCACCTGGTGCTGGAACGCCTCCAGGTCGGACCGCCGCGGGTCTTCTGCGGGTGGTCGGCCCGAGGGCCGGAGCAGATCGGGGACGCAGACGGCGTGGGCCAGCCGGTCGTCGGCGCAGCTGTACCAGCTGAAGTAGATCTCCTTCAGGCCACGCATCACTAATCGGACAGGTGCCCGCATCACTTGTGGAGACTCTCTACCGCCACCTCTCGACCCGTGAAGCGCTGCTGCTTGAGGCCTACCAGGACGACTTTGCTCGGCGGTCTTCGGGTGGAAGAAGCACGCAGATCGTTCGCGGCAGGCCCGCGAACGGGATTCCAGCCTCAATGCAGCGCTACGTGAGTCGCTAGAACATGTGGGCAGTCGGGGCGGCGGCGGCCATCGCGCGGTCGAGGACGGATGTCAGCGACAGGGTGTCGTCGCGGCGACTCCACGTTTCCTGAGCCGCCACGAAGCAGGTGAAGGCCGTACCGACGATGGCGAGCAATGCGGCATCACCGGCTGTGGTGTCGTTGAGGAAGCGGGCGATTTGCGGCCGGGCGCGCAGTGCGTCTGCTGCGTGCAGCTGGGCGGCGTGCAACTGCTGTAGATATCGACCGAGCAACGCGGGCGTGGCGAAGATCGCTCGGTGCACTCGACGCACCGACTCACGATCATGCTGACCATCAGCGTGTCCGGCGAGCGGCTCGAACGCCGCTCGCAGCGACACCCACGCCGGCTCGGTATCCGGCCGCGCCTTCAAGGCTTCGACCAGCGCGTTGGTGGAGTCGGCAAACCGCCCCACGAGAATGTCGTCCTTCGCGGGGAAGTATCGATACACGGTTCGTGCCGACATGCCCAATTCGGCCGCGATGTCGTCGATGGTTGTCGCGGCGTAGCCGCGGGTCATGAAGAGCTGCTCGGCTGCGTCGACGATGTCCGCCCGCACGGCGCGACGCTTGCGTTCCTGGAGACGTCCACCACGCTCACTCATCAAGGCCATTATTACACATCTTGTCAAGACTGTCAGACTCTGACATATTTGTCGTGCATCGACATGATGCGGGCCGCTTCGATGATCCGCGGCATGGCCCACTCGAGAGGCTGGCGGCAATGAAGTACTTGATCCTCGGAGCGACCGGCGCCACCGGTTCGCTGCTCACGGATACAGCTCTGAACGCAGGACACGAGGTGATCGCACTCGTGCGGAACCCTCAGAAAATGCCGGAACGACCTGGTCTGCACGTCATCGCCGGCGACGCCCGGGACGCGCGCGCCCTCACGGACGCGACGGGAAAAGCCGATGCCCTCGTCAGCGCCCTCGGCGTCGGCCGCACCCGTAGTCCCGGCAACCTCATCCTCGACACCGCCCGCGCGGTCATCTTCGCCGCCGGGCAGACCGGTCTTCGGCGCGTGGTGTTCCAGTCCGCCTTCGGGGTCGGCGCCTCCTACCCGAAATCGTCGATCCTCATGCGCCTCGGATACCACCTGGCCCCCGCCGTGTTCCGCGACAAAGCCGCAGGCGAGCAACTTCTGACGGCAACCGGCCTGGACTGGACACTCGCCTATCCCGGAATGCTCACCAACGGTCCCCGCACCGGCAAGGTCACCGCGACCGATCTCGCCACCCTCACGCGCCTGCCCGGGCTACCCCGCATCTCCCGCGCGGACGTTGCCGCGTTCCTCCTCGACGCCGCCGCATCGGACACATGGATCCGACGCATCGCCGTAATCACCGCAGGTAACGGACAAGAGCTGAGGTAACGGCGTCGGTGCCGCCGCCGCACGCTAACCACGCAAGACGGACACCGCGTTGTCACTGCTGACTTGCCCGCCTCGACGAGGTCCGTGAATTTGCCGGCACGCCGGCCTCCGGCTGCCCCCGCATCGACGTGCTGACCAGCCTGCTGATGGACAGGCTCATCGCGAGCAAGGCTAAACTCGGCAACATCCTGTTCAGCCAGGAACTGCATCAACGATTCCACCTTCAAGGCATCTCCGCGGCCGCATTCCACCCAGGTACCGTGGCGACCAAATTCGTTTCCGACGCCGCCGGCTACATGAAGCCGAGTCCAGCGGCTACGGTGCTCCGCCTCGGCTGTTGATCTTGAAGCGGCTCCTGTCAAGTCGCTGCGAGGCGCTCCATGGCACGTGGGGTTGAGCTGGAAGCGCGGTGTTCGGAAGCTCGGGGCAGGCGGAGGTCAGGGGGCGTGAGGAGACGAGGGCTGAGGTTCGCTTCGCTCTGAGCTCTCGCATGCATGACGATCAGCGTGAACATCATTCCGGCGACCTGGGCAGGTTCGGCCACTCGGCCTCCGAGACGAAGACGCGTGGGTTTCTGCTGCACCCTCCCGCGAGAGAACGTCTCCTCGAAGTCGGCTGAGGACGTCGCGACGATGAGGTCCAGATGGGCGTGGCCGGCGCGAGCGGGTCCGGCAACAGCCGGGATGGTCTGGCTGCGAGGAACTGCGACCACGTAACCTCGAGTTCTGGCCGTAGGCCTCGGCAGCCGCCACCGAGGATGCGGGAACGCCGGCGCTGGGTGCTCGGGCGAGCATGTGAGGTCGGAGCTCAGTCCGGCGCCGGCGCTGCGTCCGCCGATCCGGACGAGAGGCGCGGAAGGTGCTTGCCGAGCGTGTCGGCCAGTTCTTGCGCCTGGCGGACCAGATCTTCGCGATAGGTGATGACACTGTCCCAGTACAGGCAGATGGTGCCGCGCAGCGTGTCCCCGCTGCACACCGGCATACCCATCCAGCTGTGGAAGCCTTCGGAGACGACGAGATCGGTCGCGGACCGGAAGAGTGGGTCGGTCTGGGCGTCGGCGGAGAAGACGTGCTGGTTGTGCTTGACGATGTTCGGCAGGACCACCCCCTCGGCCCGGCCCTTGATGAGGATCTCCTCGACGTAGCGGGAGGAGAGACCCCGCCAGCGCATCGTCGGCGGGGGGAGTGTCGGATCGGCGGGCCAGATGTTCCCGGTGGCTACGTGGACCCGGTCGGCGCCGAGCGAGGCACTGGCCACGTCGCAGGCGAGGTCGAGCAGCTCGGTCAAGCTGTCGACCGAGGACGCCTGCTTGTCGAACTGCTCGAAGTGGTCCGGTCGGGAGGCGGTGCCAAGGGTGATCGTCTCGACGACGTGCGTCGAGAACGACTCTGCGACCCCCGGCGCCTGCTCGATGTGGCGGACGTAGAACTCAAGAGCGTCACTGTCGGAGTCGAACGACGCCAGGACGATCAGTTCGTAGGCCCCGGTGGTCAGGTGGACCTCCTCGACCTGGGGCATCGCCGCGAGGCGCTGGGCGACGACGAATCGTTGGCCTGACTCCACCCGCACCAGGACGATCAGCCGCGACACCGGCGCGGCGCTGTCGAGCGTGGCCACCACCCGCATGCCGTCGCGCTCGATCAGCCGCCTGATGCGGTGGCGGACGGTCTTCTCCGACACCCCGACCTGGGCGGCGATGTCGAGGTTGGACATTCGCCCGTTCTCGGCCAGCAACCCGAAGATCTTCTTGTCCAGCGCGTCGAACTCAGGCACGCAAACCTCCTTGACTCGGACAACATAGCATACTAACCTCCGAATATCGGACTCAAACGCCGATATTCGGACTTTTGCTCGCGCGGTGACCGAAGGCATGAGTCCGGCCGGTCGACATCTCGAAGGCGACAAGGCGCGCTGAGACGGCCATCGCGAGCGGACCCGCGCTCCGGGTGGCTGAGGGCCGAGTGGGCGGCGTCTGCCTCGGACCCGTGCGGTGACGCGGCCCGACCATCACCGCCGATCAGTAAGAGCTGGAGATCGATATGACGAACGACATCGACGTGCGGACCATGGACGTGTTCGAGGCAATGGGCTCGGCCATGACCATGCGCTGGCTGACCGAGGAGCCGGTGCCGGACGAGGTGGTCCGGAAATTGGTCTGGGCCGGGACCAGGGCGTCGACTCCGGAGAACTCCCAGCTCTGGGACTTCATCGTGGTCACGTCACCGGAACAGCGCGCGCGTCTCCACGAGACCATCATTCCCGACATCTCGGCACTCGACGGCGTCAAGGCGCGGACTGCAGGTGTCACCGACCCGGTGAAGCGCCGCATGTACGACGGTGGATCGCACCTGCTGACCACCCTTCGAGACGCTCCGGTGCTCATCTTCATCTGCGCATCGTCGTGGGTTCCCGGCGACCCGAAGGAGGATCGCTACCAGTTCGCCGCCATCTACGGGGCTGCGCAGAACATGCTCGTGGCCGGACGGGCGATGGGCCTGGGGGTCGCCCCGACCGGGATACACACGCTCAACACCAGAGGCGTCCGGGCGGTGCTCGGCGTGCCGGACCACAAGATCATCGGCGTGACCATGGCGGTGGGGTGGGCGGCCCGCCCGTTCGGCCGGCTCAAGCGGAAGCCGATCGAGGACGTCATGCACTTCGAGACCTGGTGACCGGCGTTCACGGACCGAGAGGAACGGACATGCTTCGAACGATGCAGACGTGCAGGATGGCCGGCCGCGATGTCACGCGCGTCGGCTTCGGCGCGATGCAGCTGGGGGAACTGCCGGGCCGGCCGGCTGTCGACCGCGACACCGCGATCGACGTGGTGCGCACCGCCGTCGAACTGGGCGTGAACCACATCGACACCGCCGCCTTCTACGGCCACGGCACGGCGAACGAGGTGATCCGGGAAGCGCTGACCCCGTACGGCGACGACCTCGTGCTCGTCTCGAAGGTCGGCGCCGTGCACAACGGCGAGGGCAGGGTCCTCGCGCAGCGGCCCGAACAGCTGCGCGCCCAAGTGGAGGACAACCTGCGCGGCCTCGGCGTCGACCAGGTCGGCGTGGTCAACATCCGCAGCGTCCAGCACGGCCACACCGGCACCTTCACCGTCCCCGACGACCAGATCGTCGATCTGGACGACCAGCTGGCCGAGCTCGTCGCGCTCCGCGACGAGGGCAAGATCGGCGCGATCGGCCTCAGCTCGGTCGACGCCGACCAGCTCCGCCGGGCGCTGCCCGCCGGGATCGTGTGCGTCCAGAACTTCTACAACCTCCTCCACCGAGCCGACCGCCCGGTGCTCGAGCTCTGCCGCGAGAACGGAATCGCCTGGGTGCCGTTCTTCCCCCTCGGCTCCGCCACGCCCGGGAGCCGGAACGTCCTCACCGAACCCGCTGTGCTCGACGTCGCCGCCCGGCTCGACGTCACTCCCGCCCAGGTGGGGCTCGCGTGGCTGCTCGCGCACGATCCGTCAACGCTGCTCATCCCCGGCACCGCCAGTGTGGGCCATCTCCGGGAGAACGTGGCGTCGGCTTTCGTCCAACTGGACGATTCGGCGATGGCCGTCCTCGACGGTCTTGTTCCGCCTGCGCCGCCTCGGACCGGCACGTCATCGTCGTAACCGGAAGTCGGGAAGGATGATCAGTTCATGGCAACCGTGCAGCTTCGACGTTATCAGGTCAAGCCGGACGAGCTGGAAAACTTCGTCAAGCATTGGGATTTGATCATACCCTTGCGGCAACAGCATGGGTTCGACGTGCTCTTCGCCTTCGTGGACCGATCCACGAACCAGTTCGTGTGGGCAGTCAGTCACGAAGGGGACGGCGACGAGTTCGATGTGGCCGCGAAACGCTTGATGGATTCTCCCGAAGCTGCCGCTGTGAGGGCGAAGTACCAAGCCGCGGATCCCTCCGGCCGGCTTCCCGTCGAACTCCTCGACGAAATGTTCATCGCCAAGGTCGACGTGATGCACCAGATCTGGGCGAACCAAAGGAGATGAAGGACATGGGAACTCTTCCGTGGCGAAGGGTCTTGCTCGGCGAGGTCGAGACGGGGGTGTCGAAGTTCGAAATCGCGGAGGTAGAGTCCACGGACCCGAACGGTTTCGGCGCCGGCTACATCTGGGGCTACGACGAGGCCCCGACCTTGCCCTATTACCCGGATGAGCCGTACCGGGTTCGCAGCGTCCTGGCCAATCCCGGCGGAGTACGGGTGTTCGGCGCGCACTTTCCCCCGCTGTCGCACTTGGCGGAGATGAAGTGGTCGCCGGCGGCCCCGGACCAGAAGAAACTCATCGACGCGCAGCCCAGCGGGATCCATTGGTATGAGGGACCCGGCTTCGGGTGTTTCCATTCTCACGACAGTATTGCCATCGATACGGTTGTCAGCGGAACGATCGCGCTCGAGGCGTCCGATGGAACCCGCGAAATCCTGAAACAGGGTGACGTGGCCGTCTTTTGTGGTTCGAACCACCGGTGGCAAGTGATCTCCGAGGAGCCGTGCACCGTAGTCGTCACGGAATTCCACGCGACGCGCCGCCAGGGCGAGGAGCCGTCCGGAACGATGGAAGACGTGCGGAAGCGCATCGCCGCGCTGGCCGGCGAATCACAGAACCGGCACTGAAACCATTCTGTTCATCGAGGTTGCCTTCCAACGGCGGAAGGGAGAGAACCGTGTACCTGACTCAGGGTCTGCACCGCTCGCTTCAACAGAGCCCGAACGCACCCGCCACGATCTGCGGCGAGAGGGTGCGCACGTTCGCCGAGCAAGCCGACCGCGTTGCCCGGCTCGCCGGAGCGCTCCGGGAGCTGGGAGTGGTCGACGGCGAGAGGGTGGGCATCCTGTCGCACAACTCCGACAGATACCTCGAGGCGCTCCTGGCCGTGCCGTGGGCCGACGGCGTGCTCAACCCGGTCAACTTCCGCTGGAGCGCAGCCGAGATCAGCTACGCGCTTGCGGAGTCCGACACCGAGATCCTCTTGGTCGATGACACGTTCGCCCCGATGGTTGCCGCAGTGCGCCCGGACTACGAGGGCCTGCGTGTCGTGATCCACCTGGGCGGCGGGCCGCCGCCGCTCGACGGCGCCCTCGGCTACGAAGATCTGATCGCCGCGGCCGCGCCGCTCGCCGACTCGATGCGCGGCGGCCACGCGCTCGCCGGCCTGTTCTACACCGGTGGCACGACGGGTTTCCCGAAAGGGGTCATGCTCAGCCACGCCAACATCCTGACCTCCGCGTTCGGCAGCCAGGCCACCTGCCCCTTCGTCGTTCCAGACGGGCGTGCGCTGCACGTCGCGCCGATGTTCCACCTCGCCGACCTCGCGATGTGGGTGGCCCAGCTGATGGTCGGGGGCACGCACGTGGTGCTTCCCGCCTTTGACCCGCCCACGGTCATGGCAGCCATCGACGAGCACCGCGTCACCAACGTCGTCCTGGTGCCCAGCATGATCCAGATGCTGGTGGACCACCCGGAGCTGGCGCGACACGACCTGTCGAGCGTGCGTGTCATCGTCTACGGCGCCGAGCCGATCACCGAGGTTCTGCTCGAGCGGGCGATGAACGCCTTCCCCCGGGCGGACTTCGTGCAGTGCTACGGCATGACCGAGCTCGCTCCCGTGGCCACGATGCTGTCAGGGGAAGACCATCGCCAGGGATCACGGTTGCGTTCGGCTGGTCGCGTCGCGGCGCACGCCGAGGTGCGAGTGGTCGACCAGGAGGGCAACGAGGTGCCACGCGGCACGCCCGGCGAGATCGTCGTGCGCGGTGACCACGTCATGCTCGGGTACTGGAAAAAGCCCGAAGCGACGGCCACGGCGTTGCGCGACGGATGGATGCACACCGGCGACGGCGGCTACATGGACGACGAGGGCTACCTCTTCATCGCCGACAGGATCAAGGACATGATCATCTCGGGAGGCGAGAACGTCTACGCGGCCGAGGTCGAGAACGCCGTCGTCAAGCACCCGGCCGTCGCCGCGTGTGCCGTCATCGGGGTCCCGGATGACCGCTGGGGCGAGCGGGTGCACGCGGTCCTGGTGCTCAAACCCGGTGCACGGACGCCGACCGGCGAGGAGATCCGCGAGCACGCCAAGGGGCAGATAGCGGGATACAAGGCGCCGCGCAGCGTGGAGTTCGTCGACGCTCTTCCGACTTCCGGGACGGGCAAGATCGACAAGCGTGTGCTGAGCGCGCCGTACCGGCGCGAGTCCGGCAAGTTTACGAAAGGCACATGATGACTTCAACCGGGGACGTTTTCGTTCTGGGCATCGGAAGTACAGCTGCCGGCCGTTTTCCCGATCAGACGTTCTTCGACCTGTGCCGCAACGTGGTCGTCGAAGCCGGCGAAGACGCCGGCTTCGCCTCGCTGCCTGTCGAGCGCGTGTGGTTCTCGAGCGTGTTGATGGACTTCTGGGGCCAGCGTGCGTGCCGCGGCCAAGAAGTCCTCACCCCGCTGTGTGATGAAGGCTTGCTGCCGCACGGTCTGTGCATCCAGAACGTGGAAGCCGGATGCGCCAGCGGGACGATGGCGTTCTTCGGGGCACTGAGCGACGTCCTGTCCGGCGAAGCAGAGGTCGCGCTCGCGGTCGGGGTCGAGAAAATGAACCATCCGGCACGGCCACGGCGCGACATCCTCGCCTGGATCGAAGGCACCGCGGGCCAGCTCGACGCGGAATACTTCTACGGCCCGCATCGCAAGCTCGCCGCCGAACTCGACGTGAGCTTCAGTCCCGGCGAAGAAGGCCGGTCGGTCGCCATGGATGTCTACGCCCTGTGGGCCCAGGCGCACAAACAGGCCTTTGGGACCACAGACGAGCAGATCGCCGCCGCGGCCGCGAAGAACCACACCAACGCCGTGAACAACCCCCGAGCCCAATACCGATTCCCGATGAGCATCGAGGATGTCCTCGCCGACAGAATGGTCACCCAGCCGCTCACACGTGCCATGTGTGCCCCGACGGGTGACGCGGCAGCAGCCGTCCTCGTGTGCTCACGCGGGTACCTGGAATCACAACCCCGCGCCGTGCGCGAGCGTGCGTTGCCGATTCTCGGACACGCCGCCTGCGGTGGCCGGCGATGGTCGTTGTTCGAGGATGACCGCTCGGCCGCCCGAGCAGCCGAACGCGCCTACAAAAAGGCAGGCATCGGGCCGTCGGATCTGGACCTGGTAGAGCTGCACGACGCCACCTCGATCGCGGAAATCCTGCTCGTCGAGGATCTGGGCCTCTGCACCCGAGGGCAGGGCGGATCATTCACGAAATCCGGCGCGACGGCACCGGACGGCAAGATCCCGGTCAATACATCGGGAGGACTCGTGTCCCGTGGTCATCCGATCGGTGCAACGGGAATCATGATGCTCAACGAGGTCGCCTTGCAGCTGCGCGGCGAAGCCGAGGCGCTGCAGCTGCCCCGGGCGCGGGTGGCGCTCGCCGAGAACGGCGGCGGGATCGTAGGTCACGACAACGCCGTCTCCGCGGTGACGATTCTCGGCGCTCCCGCTCGCTTGGGTTGATCGCAGTCGGGGAAATCAGCGAAACAGCCGGCCCGATCGTGAATCGGGCAATGCGCCGCCGAGCGAGCGTGGCGACGGTGCGGACGCGATGCCGGCTTGGGGATGGCGCATACCGTTTTGGGTAGCGATCCCGCTGTTCGTCTGCGCTCTTGTACGGCGAGTATTCACCAGGAGCCACCACACCAACCCATCGGGACCGCCAGCTGGGAGGGCGAAATGACCGAGATTCCGACCGGCCCCGGCCACCGGGGCCCGAAGCTGCACGTGAGCAACGGTACGAGGGCGCGCGGCCGGGCGATCGTGGCCGGTGCGGGCATAGTCGGGTTGAGTACCGCGCTCTCGCTGCGTCGGGCGGGGTTCGAGGTCGCGGTTCGAGAACGGGAGCCGCAGATCAGACAGACCGGTGCCGGGCTCGGAGTCTGGCAGCACACGATCACCGAGCTCGAACGTATCGGACTCGGTCCACGGCTGTCCGAGATCAAGGCCGAACAAAGTTTCCAACGCTTTCGCGACCCCTCCGGTGCCGTGCTGGACGTAGGCGACATGCCGCCGGGGCGGGTGATGCACCGTCGGCAGCTCAGCGCGCTGCTCGTCTCGGCTGTCGGTGAAGAGAACATACGCACCGGCAAGGAAGTGGTCGACTACACCGAGGACGAGGCCGGCATTACCGTGCACTACGCCGATGGCGACCAGGAACGCGCGGATCTGCTCGTCGGCGCCGACGGTCTGAACTCCCGGGTCCGCAGGAGGCTCGTTCCGGGCTCTGAAAGCCATTATGACGAGGAGGGCCACCATGTCTGGCGGGCGATACTGCAGTTCGACGGGGACATCGGCGATGGCTACCCGACCATCGGGTACCACCGCACCCGCGGCACGGTTACGCGGCTCGCCGACGGTTCCTGCTTCTGGGTGCTGGCCCAGTTCGGTGTCACCGGCGGGTTCACCGGCAGCCCCAGGCAGGAAGCCTTGGCCAGGGTTGAGAACCTGCACGACGGGCCTTCCCGGTTCGTGCTGCGCGAGGTCGTCCTGGCCACCCCGGAAGATTCGGTGCTGGACAACCGGGTTGCCGTGGTGCCGGAGATCCCACGCTGGAAGAGCAACCGCATCGTGCTCGCCGGGGACGCCGCACACGCCATGTCCCCGCACATCGGATCCGGTGCCTCACTGGGCATCGAGGACGCGCGCGTGCTTGGCGACCGGCTCAGCCAAGCGGATATCGCACCGGCACTGGACAGTTACCAAACCGACCGCATCGCCCGATATCGGCAGGTGCGCCAGCACGCCAAAGCCATGGCCGCCGCGCCGACCCCAGTGTCCTATGTGGAACGCTTCTCCCGCTACCTGAACTGGCTGAACAATACCGCAGCATAATGAACAGCCCCGATGAGTCTCAAGATTCCGCCTCTTGGAGATGGAATTGCCTCGGGAGCCCGCCGTGCACACTTCCAGTGTTCTCGTGCGAGGGCCGGCAGGCGTTGACGCGGCGAGAACTTTGGACCCGGCGGACCGGCAGACACTTGAGGCGCGGTGAGTGAGCGGCGAAGCACGGCCGTAGAACCGCGCATGACCCGATCCGCCGCACCGCGTCCCGGCCAACCTGCCCGCAGCGCCGTCACCGCGCACCCTTCCCGCCGCCCGCAAGAACTGGCCTGATACGGAGATTCTGCGGGGCAGCAACCATGCGTGGTGCCCGACCGAGCCGGGGTTGCCGCCAGTTCAGCCGAGGCTGTCAACTCTGGTCCAATCACGGTCGCAGGAGCTGTACCCGATCGTCGAAACACCTCGCCTCTCGCTCGAGATCGTGATGTACGTCGATGTCGGCTACTCCGGGAGTGACATGACCGTGTAGCTACTTTGCCGACCTGTTGTCAGGTAAACGTAGTCGGCGTCAGCCCGCGCAGCGGTGACACCTGCGTTGGCGGCGAAGGTCCCGTGGCGCCAGACCACCCGGCCGTTGACGATGACCGTCGGATGACTGGCGCCGCCTGTCGGGACGGCGATCGTGCCTTGGGTGTTCGGGGGCGCGGTGACCGTCATGCCGAATCGGTGGGTGCCGCTCTGCGCGGTCCAGTCGACGTTGATCGGGCCGTGTGGCGTGGGGACCTGTCCTCGTGCCCAGGCAAGGTCGCCGGGGCGGGGCTGCACGATCCAGGTCGCGTACCCCGCGGTCGTGGGGCGTGCTCCCAAGACGTAACCCGAGAGGGCCGAGGTGGGGGTGGTGGACCAGCCGTGGGCCAGGCTTGTCCCGGCTCCGAGTCCGGGGGTGCCGTCCGTGCCGGAGATGTTCTCCCACATGGTCCCGGTCTGGTCAGGTCCGGGCGCGATCATCCGGCCCCATACGGAGTGCAGGAGGTTCTGCGCGTTTGCGGTGTCGCCGGTCGCCAGTCGCGCTTGAAGTTCGAACCCGCTGATGTAGGGGCTGACCAGGTCTCGGTATCCCGTGTCGCGGGAGTAGGGGAGCGGGCCGTAGGGCGTGCTCCAGAGGCTGGTCTTGAGGCGGTTCAGGATATCCGCGTGTTTCGACTGAGGCGCGACGCCGTACAGGACAGCCAGAATGTTGGCGTCTTGGGCTGTTCCCGAGGCCTGGGTGTCGCTGATCTTGTAGAGGCCGGTGGCGGGATCGTAGAGACGGTCGTTGATCCGGGTCTTCAGTGCGGCGGCGGCCGTGGTGTGGGCGGCGGCTGCGGCGGTGTCCCCGACTGCAGTCGCCAATGTGGCGCCGTCGGTCAACGTCTTGTAGTAGAGGATGTTGTAGGCCGAGACCTCGCCGGCTTTGTCATGGTCGTAGAAATCCCAGTCGGCCCCATCGATACCGCTCCGGGTGGCCAATAGCCCGTTCCCGTCGATTCGGGTCGCGTTCCAGGCGAGCTGGCGCTGAACGACGGGCCACTCCTTGACGATGAAGTCCCTGTCGCCGGTGTAGAGGTAGTACGTCGCCAGTGCGACGACGAAGGCCATCGAGTAGGTGGCCGAGTACGTCGTGGTGTCGCCGGGAATGGGGGGTCCGACGTGCGGGACGGTTGCCGGGTGCAGGGCGCCGGGAATGAAGCCGCTGGAGAGCTGACGGCTGCCGAGCAGGGCGAGTGACTGTTTGATGTTCTCGGCGTTGCCGATCGAGTAGTAGTCGGTGGGACCTTCGACAAGGAGATCGCCGCTCCAGATCGCGCGATCGCGTCTGGCTCCGTCGAGGACGGACGGCACGACATTGGACCCGGGTGGGGTGAAGTCGGTGACGCTCGCCTCGGTTGCCAAGGAGTTGCGGTACAACGTCGTGGAGTCGGCATTGGCGACGGTGAGGTTGCGGAAGGCTGCTTGCTCCCCATCGAACTCTCGGAAGCCCACGGTTCCGGCTGGGTGGGAGTTTGCCCCGGCCGGTGCGGTGGATGTATCGGTCTGGTCGACCGGTGTGCCGTCGAGCGAGATGCGGATGGTGCTGCCGGACACCGTGGTGGCGACGGTGTGCCAGGTGTCCTGGTCGACCGGGTGCGGAAGAGCTACCGAGCCGAGACTGGTGTAGTTGCCGTCGTTCAGGACGAACTTCTGCAGTGTGTTCGGTGTACCGGTGGTGTCGGTGCTGCTGTTGAGGATGAACAGGTAGCCGTCTTGCGCGGTCTGTGCTCGGGTCATCCAGCCGGCCTGGTTGCGAGTGATCTTGGTTTGGAATGTGCTCGTGTAGTCGCGCCATGCGTTGCCGGTGTTGAGGATTCCGGCTCCGTCGTTGATCCGCGAGCCGCCGGCCTGCAGGGCGCCGTCCTTGACGGTCCAACTGCCGGGAAGGGAGTGTGCGGGTACGAGGTTGGTTTGCAGGGTGTAGGCGCCGGCGTACCAGATGCGGTTGAGCTCGTCGGAGCTGGAGAGAAAATGTCCGCGGTATTCGTCGGCCTGGGTACGGTCGGCGATGTAGCGGATCCCGACCCCGCTCAGGGTGAGCGTGCCCGGTGTGGTCAGGGTGATCGCTTCGTATCGTTCGCCGCCTTGGACGTAGCGGTTCGTGATCGTGCCGGGCCCGGAGATCTGGTAGACGTCGGACCGTGCGGGGTCACCATCGGCCCATGGTGGTGACCCGTCGCCGGTGGGAGTCAGGTTCCCGCGTCCTTCGCTGTAGGCGGCCTTCAAGCTCGGTGACCCTGCGGTGGAGGCGACGACGAAGTAGGGCAAGCCGCCGGTTTCTTTGCCGTAGTCCAGCACGATGGTGGGGGTATCGCCGCCTTCGAGCATGGTCAGCGTGGCTCCGCCGGCGCGGCCGCACAGCAGGTTGCCGGCGCCGGTGACGGTTCCCGACGTACTTACGAGGCCGGTGGGGCAGACATCCGACCGGCGCGGGGTTTGCACGTAGCTTTGCCAGTCGGGCGCGGCGTGCGGAGCCACCGTGGAGAGGTCCACGTGCGGGCCTGGTGCCGGTTCGGCGCCGGCGAGCGTGGGTGGAACGAGCGATGCCCCGGCAAGGGTGAGAGCCAGGACGACGACCACCCCGGTCCGGCGTCGCCGGACCGGTCGCGTGAACCGACTGTGCATGGGCATGCGCGCTCCACATGAGATCGTCGTTGATCGCCCGGGCTGTCGATGTGTCCGGGCGGAAGCGGGACTGCGCGACGGTGGAAGCCGTCGTCGATATGAAACGTTTCAACTGGTTCGCCTCAAGAATACGTGCGACTGGTGGGTTGCGTCAACATGGAAGGTTGCGGCGCAGGAGATCGGGCCAGTACGGCAAGGGAGGGGTGGTGGTAGCTCATCTCATGCGTGGAAAAGAGCGGTCCGCGCAGTGGGTCCGGCCGACCGCGCGTCCCGACCTGCTCGGCGGATCGGTGCACTCGAGCACGCGCACCTCGTTCGTAAAATCTGCGCCGCAACACCTTCTCGTGCCGAACGTCCACTCGGGACGGTGAGGCCACGTTCGCCGACGGACACCGCCGAATGCCAGTCGCCGCCGCCGATCTGGCCGCGCAGGCGAAGCTGATGGAGCAGGCCGGCGCGCAGTGCGTGTATGTCACCGACTCCGGTGGCCGGCTGACGATGGGCGACGTCCGCGACCGGGTCCGTGCCTACCGCGATGTCCTCGACCCGGCCACGCAGATCGGGATCCACGCTCACGAGAACCTGTCGCTGTCGGTGGCCAATTCCGTCGTCGACGTCGAGGAAGACCCTCGTCGCGACCCCGCAGATGACACGCCGACTCACGGACGAGCGTGCCCGTGCCCGGGTCCGGATCGATGCCCTGATTAGGGCGCACGACCGACTCGAGGTGCCGATCCGCCTCGCGGCCGAGTACGAGAACGCCCCGGCTACGTGCTCGGCGACCGCCGCATCGGCACCGAGTGCAATGCGAGAAGCTGTTCCGGCAGCGCCAGCAGGCAGCGGTGCCGGATTCGAAAGATCGTTTCAATCGCAGAGTACGGCGAAGGCGAACATCAAATCCGACGAAGAGAAAGCGCTTACCGGGCTGACGGTCAAGCGTCCGGATGGTTCCGTGGCAGCTCTGGCGGAAAGTTCCCTGGGCTGATTCGCCGGAGTGTGCGACCCAGGACTGGGAGAACATCAGCGGAAACCTCGATTGGTGCTGGCACGGCGACGCCGGGCCTACCGACGCGTCCGACGCGAACTGGACCGGCTACGCGAGTTGCACCGGTATGTCCGATTGGTCGTGCGTCGGGATCGGTGTCTGCTCACTGAGGAGCGCGTACGAGGACCCTGCGTCTTCGTGCGCTTCGTCTTCTACCTGTTCGGCGAGAGGAACTCTAGTTTTCGGGAGGGGCGGCGACAGGGGCTCGGGATCGCCGGCCGAACCAGGGATACCTTCGAACCAGACGGTGACGAGTCCGCCCACCGTCCTTTCCGGATCTAGTGGATCGTCAAGAGCGGTTTGGCGGCGGCGCGCCAACCGGGCGGATGCGCAGCGGCGGCGTGATCAGGTAGCAGGCGGCTGGGCAGCCGTGGAGGGCGGCGACGTCGTAGCGGGTCAGCCAGACCGTATGCCAGCGTTCGGCGGGGGCGCCGAGGCGCCGGTCGACACCCGGATGTCATCGAGGTTCCGTTCCGGCCGGTGTCGGGGGAGACGGTGCTGCGACAGTGGAACTGGGCTGCCTCTTGGGAGTTGGGGCTCGAGGAGCGTGACTATCGGGTGCGGCGCGGCTGCTCAAGCAGGCCGGCCGTACAGCGGCGTCATCGCACAACTTCGCCCGTGGGTTGATCGTCTGAACGGACTGGGCGCCGAATCGCGGGTGACGGCCCCGCGGGTGGTCACAGCCGACGAAATCCCTGATCCGCAGACCCTGCGGATCACGCGCTCGCACAACGGCGATCCGATCACTGATGACACCACGGCGAACCTGAGTTCACCGTCGCCGAAGCGATCGCGTTCGCATCCCGCTACCTGACCCTGGAGCCGGGCGGCGTGATCGGGATGGGCACGGCGTTAGGCGCGTCGGCTGCGGGGGCGGTGCAGAACCGTCACCTACCGAGGGGATCGGGACGTTGGCCAACCCGGTGCACCAGTGATGACTCTCGGTGCCGCCACCCGCGCCGAGATCGGCGACCTCAACGCGCGATTCGCCTGGGCACTCGACCGGTGGTGGTGTGCTGGGTCCCCCGCGGTGACGGGTTTTTCGGCGCTGTCGGTCGGAGGTGTCGAGGAGGCCGGCGATGTGCCCGTTGTACGGGCATCAACCAGGGACGATGAGCATCGCCTCTTCGTAGTTGCCGTCGATGCCCCGAAACGCGCGCGAACCTCCGGTTTTGTTGCTTCGTCGTAGGGATCCGGCTTGACGGTCGGATCACGTGTCAAGGAGTTCCGCGGGATAGATGTCGTCCGAGGTCAACAGCCGGTCGGACAGGCCCTGCTCGAAGTGGTAGCGAAGGAAGGTGTCGACAGCGTTGCGGTTCGCGCTCACTCCGTAGTTCCACCTGCCGTCGTCTGCCAGCCGCCCGTCGGCGTCAAGCAGTTGCGTGAACCAAGGGCCGCCTTCGGGGGCGGGTTCCTCTGCTCGGTACCTCGCGATGGCAGCCGCTTTCGCGCCGTCGAAGGCCGTGAACAGGGCTCGTGCCAAGCCCGGATGGTGATCGATGAGCTCTCGCTTCGCGACCACGAGGTGCATGATGGGGAAGATCCCGGTCCGAGCGTGGTAATCGGCCTCCACCACCCGGTAGTCGGGAAAGAGGCGCCGCACGAGGGAAGATCCGGTGCTTATACCCTCGGGAGGCTGGGCTGATATCAAGGCGCTCACCTCACCGCTTTCCAGCATCGGGCCGAGGGCCCCGTCGACGGGGACGGCCTCGACCGAAACGCCCGGGGGACGCCGAAGGGGGACGAAGTCCAATGGCGGCATCGGCCGGGTGACTCCACCGACGATCCACTTGCACTCAGCAGGATCGAGCCCGTAGTCGTCCCGGAAGATGCCCTTCGGCCACACGCCCATGTCGTGTCCGAACAGGGCGAACTCCCCGACGGTCTTCCCAGCCAGGTCAGAGGGCGTCCGGATGCCGCTGGCGCTGTTGATGAACGTGGTCGAATGCTGGAATTTGCGGAGCAGGAAAACCGGCAGAGCGTAGAACGGCGGATCGCGGAGGTCCATCGAGCGCGCGAAGAACGTGAAACCGAGCTCCGCGACATCGAACTCTTGGCCCCGCATGACGCGTTCGAACAATTCCGCGATGTCCGTGCTGGGCTCCGGTCGCATGGTGAATTCGCCAACCGGGATCGCGCCCTGCAAGAGCGCGTCCGTGTGGTCGTAACGCGAGCAGCCGAGGGAGATGGTGCGTGGTGCCGGCATGGAAGGCTCTTCCTGTCGATCGCAGCAGTAGTCGCCAGTGGGACGACACTGCAGATGTGCTACGCGGCGATGCAGTTGAGGTTGTTCCCGGTCAAACGACCGCGGTCGTTCGCGTTCGGCCGAACCGTCGTCAGGCGGACGGCTGGGTGAGCAGGTCGCGCACCGTGCGTGGTTCGCGACCGAGGAGCTCACCGAGAAGTGGGTCGACTCCGGCGAAGCGGCCCTTGTGCGCGGCCTGGTAGAGCCCGAGTGAGAACCGCGCCACGAATTCCTGCAAGCCTCCGGCGACCTGTTTCGCGATCCACTCCTCCTCTCCGAGTATCACCCGCTCGACGGTTCGGCCGATGAGTTCCGACGCGATCGTGGCGATGTCCTCGAAGGTGGGGGCGCTGGTCGCGGTCAACGTCGTCGGCCCGTCGTAGGCACCGTTCGAGGCGAGGATGACCGCAGCGGCCTCCGCGGCGTCTTCCCGCGCCGTCCATGACACCGGTCCGTCGGTCGGAACCTCGATGGTCGCCGTCTCACGCCACGAGCCCAGCAGCCGGTTCAGGCTGTGCGCGTAGTAGCCGTTGCGCAAGGACGTCCACGGGACACCTGACTCGGCGAGCAGGTGTTCCGTCCGGGCGTGACTCCGGGCGGGGACGAACGGGCTGTCGAGTCCCGCACCCTGATGGCTGGTGTAAAGGATGCGGCCGACCCCTGCCGTGACGGCCGCGTCGATCGCCGAGTGGTGCAGGCTCACTATGTCGGCGCGGGGGTCGTTCGACGACACGAGCAGCAGCTGATCGGCCCCGTCAAACGCGGCGGGCAGCGACGCCGGCTCCGCGTAGTCGGCGCGACGCACCGCCACCCCACGCGCCGCGAACCGCTCGGCTTTCGTCACGTCACGAACGGCCACGGCGATGTCCGCTGCCGGGATCCGTTCGAGCAGGTGGTCGACGGTAGCGCCATTGAGCGCTCCGGTCGCTCCGGTGATCACGATCATGAACGACCCCTCACGGTTCCACTGGTAACATGATGACGATATCGCTGGAAACGTGGCAAGGCAAGGCTGCGGCACCTGCGCAAGTTCGCTGACGCACCGACCACCGCTGCGGCTGTTTGCGGTCTGCTTTTCCCTGATCCGGAGCCCTCGGCCGAGCGTGAATGGCCGCGAGGACGGGCCCTGCTCGTAGTGGTAGCGCAGGCACGCTTCGTGCGTTGCACGGTCGGCCGAGATGCCGTAGGGCTAGCGCGCCTTCGGAGCGCGGCGGACGACCTGGGAGTCGGCGCCGGGTCGCCACTTCTGGTCGCCGGCGAGGTTGTTCCCCGTATGCGCCGCTTGCCTGCGGAAGCGACATCCGGCCGTGGCTCGGTCGAGGGGCGACCGGACGTGGAGAAGGCATTCGCCCTTCCGCGCCGGCTTCCTGCGGCCGGCTGGCTCGACACTCGCTCGGTGATGGCCGAGCGACCTGCGCGTGGACCGTTCGCCGTGTGGCTCGACCAGATCGTCGGCCACTGCCGCCTCGAACTGCACGGCGACCGCGGCTAGTGACCAGCCGACCCGGTCGTGCAGATCTACGGCGGTAGAGTGCCCGGGGTGGGCCAGTGTTCGGCAGGGATCAGCTCGAGACCTGGTTCAGCGCGGTGAGCTCACCGTCGGTGAGCTCGAGAGACACCGATTCGAGCAGATCGGGCAGCTGTTCCGCGGAGCGTGCGCTCGCGATCGGTGCGGCGACCGTTGGCTGCAAGCGCAACCAAGCCAGTGCCACGCTGGTGACGGAGACCCCTTTTGCGGCAGCGACTTCGTCGAGAACGGCAAGCACTCGCTCGCCGCGCGCGTCCAGGTATTTCAGCGCTCGCGCGGCGCGTGTCGGGTCGCTCGAGTGCTGGTCCTTCGAGCGGTACTTGCCGGTGAGGAATCCCTGTGCCAGACCGGAATGCGGCAGGGTGGCGAGGTGTTCGCGAGCGACCAGGGGTGCCAGTTCCTTCTCGTAGTCGCGTCTCATGAGATGGTAATGCGGTTGCACGGCAACGTATCGGGCGAACCCTTCGCGGTCCGAAATGGACAGTGCGGAGGCGAGCCGGTGGGGTTCGAAGTTCGACGCCGCGACGTACCGTACCTTGCCCGCGCGGACGAGCCCGTCGAACGCGGCGAGCGTTTCCTCTTGCGGGGTGTCGAGATCGTCCCGGTGTGCGTAGTAGAGGTCGATGTGGTCGGTTTGCAGGCGGCGCAGGGATTCCTCGACGGCCACGGCGATGTTCGCCGCCGACAGACCCGGCCGCTGGTCCCCGGCACCGACCTTGGTGGCGATCACCAGGTCGTCCCGCCGGCCGCGCGCGGTGAGCCACTTGCCGATGATCGTCTCCGAGCCGCCGCCACCGCCGTAGGCGTTCGCCGTGTCCAAGAAGTTGCCGCCGGCGCCGGTGTAGGCGTCGAGCACGGCGAACGACGTGGATTCGTCCGCCGTGCGCCCGAAGACGGCGCCGCCGAGGTTGAGTCCGAAGATGTTCAGTTCCGTGGTGCCGAGCTTCGTCATGCTTTCCAACGTAACCCGGCCGTGACGGAAGGAAACCGGGGCACAGCGGTCGGCCACGGCCGACCGCCTGCACGACGCCGTGATCGACTACTGCCGGGCCGCCTCGGCTCCGCCGAGGAAGCCAAGTACTGCACGCTCAGGGGAAACGCGTCGGCGGAGAACCACGTCTGGGCCGACATGCGGACGTTGCAGAGACCGCCCAGGTTGTCGCGGTGCCGCAGCTCAGACCAACAGGCCGCCGCCGTCGACGGTGATCACGCTGCCGGTCGCGTACTGCTGCTCCATCAGGTGGACGTAACTACGGGCGACATCGGCGGTCTCGCCGATCCGGCCCACCGGCAACGCGCTGCCGGTGGAGCGGAACATCTCTTCGAGCACCTCCGCCGGGTACTCCCGCCACATTTCGCTGCGGACCATGCCGGGCCGCACGACGTTGACCCGGATCGGCGCCAGTTCCACGGCCAGGGCCCGGCCCAACGCTTCCATCGCGCCCAGTGCGCTGGACGCCGCCGCCCAGCCCGGCCCCGGCCGCTGTGAGGAGCCGCCGCTGGACAGCACGATCGAGCCACCGGGCCGGATGTGCGGGGCGCCGTACTTCACCGCAGCGTAAGCACCCCAGAAGCGGGTCTCGAAGAACTGCCGGATCGCCCTGATCTCGGTGGTCAGCACCGGCACCGGTTTCATCGGCTCACCGGCGGTGTAGACCAGGTGATCGAACGGGCCGATCCGATCGAACAGTGCCTTGATCTCGTCCTCGTCGCGTACGTCGACCGTCTCGCCCTGGGCATCGGCCGGCAGCTCGGCCAGCGCCTCGTCCACGGTGGCCTGCCGGCTGGACACCACGACGACCTGCCCGCCGGCCGCGGCCGTCGCGTGCGCGGTGGCCAGCCCCAACCCGGCCGTGCCACCGATCAACACCACACGCCGGCCGCGCAAAGACGACTCTCCCATTTCACTTTCCCTTTCGTGCGAGCGGATTCAGACACCTCCAACCGGCGATCACGCCGAGTTCTTCCCACAACGACATCGATGTTTTGAGGGCTCAACATCCACTATGTGGATGGCTCGGAATTCCCCGCGAGCTGGGCTCGCACGTCTTCGGGCACGCCTACCCCGCGAGTCCGCAGGTCGTCGACGAACCGGTCGGTGAGGGGGTCCGAAGTGGTGGGCCGCAGCGCCACCAGCTGCCTGACCCATCGCGGCGAGAACGATCTGACCGCCCCCGGGAATCCGGGACTGACCGCGCTGACCGGCGATACGGCAACGCCGAGGCCGGCGGCCGCGAGCTGTGGCGCCGCGGTGGTGACCGACGTCCTCATCACCGGTTCCGGGCGCACGCCGGCTTCGGCCAGCGATCGGTCGAGCCAGACGCTGAGGCCGTTGTCCGGTGCGAAGTGCACGAGCGGGACGCCGTCGAGATCCGCTACCCGTAGGGTCGCCCGGTCGGCCAGGTGATGGCCGATCGGCGCCGTCAGCACGATCTCTTCCTCGGCCACGGTGACCGCGGCGGCGGCCAGCCGGTCGGGCACGGGGGCCGGCACGAGGACCAGGTCGACTTCGCCGGAGTCGAGCCATCCGGCCAGCTCGGCCATCCCGGCCGACTCCCGCAGGGTCACCGTCACGTCCGGGTGACGTCGGTGCCACTCGTGGATGACCGGGGCCACCAGCGGCACGCACAGGCTCTGCGCGCACGCCAGCCGCAGCGTCCCGCCGGCCGCCTCCCCGGCCGCACGGGCGGACCGAACCGCGGCCGCGGCCGCGGTGACCGCTCGCCTGGCGTCCGCGACGGCGGCCCGTCCGGCGGGAGTCAACGTGACGCCACGACGGTCACGCCGCACCAAGGTCGTCCGGGCTTCGCGTTCCAGCATGGCGAGCTGATGGGAGACGGCGGGCTGCGACGAGTGCAGCAGCCGTGCGGCCTGGGTGATCGATCCGGTGTCCGCGATCGCGACGAGACATTCCAACGCTCTCAGGGAAGCCATCCAAAGATCATATACTTGGCATCGAAAACATGAATATTGTTGAGGGAAGAACCCGGTGCCGCCCGTTGCTCTACTGAGGTGAACCGGCCGCGCGGGCTGGTGGAAATCACCAAAGGAGGCGGCTGTGGAACAGGTGTTCGTCACCGGGGGGTCGGGGTTCATCGGCCGGGCCTTGGTACGTCGGCTGGTCGCAGACGGATGCGCCGTACGGGTGCTGGTGCGCAGCACAGCGTCGGCTGACGTGGTCGCTTCGCTCGGCGCCACGCCGGTGCACGGCGAGCTGACCGAACCGGCCGGCTGGCAGCGCGAGATCCAGGGCTGTGAGGTGGTCTTCCACCTCGCCGCCGAAACGGACGTCACCGCGGATCGCGCCCGGCACGAGCACGTGACGGTGCGAGGGACCCAAGCAGTCGTCGACGCGGCCCGTGAGGCGGGCGTCCCCCGCTTCGTCCACTGTGGAACCGAGGCGGCGCTACTCGCCGGTGCCCCGCTCGTCGACGCCGACGAGACCGCGCCGCTCCGGCCGGACTCGCCGGCCGCCTACTCCGCGACCAAGGCCATCGCCGAGAAGATCGTGCTGGACGCGAGCTCGCCCGGTTTCGCCACGGTGTCGATCCGGCCGAGGTTCGTCTGGGGTCCGGAAAGCTTCCTCGTCGACGGCTTGGCCGAGGCCGCCCGGGCCGGGCAGTTCTCCTGGATCGGCGGCAGCCGGCAGATCACGGACGTCACCTACGTCGACAACGTCGTCGAAGGCCTGATCCTCGGCCGGCGGCGCGGCCGCCCGGGCCAGGCCTACTTCGTCACCGACCAGCACCGCGTCGTCTTCCGCGAATTCATCGAGACGATGTTCGACATCTACGGCGTCCACGCCTCACCGTCCGATCTGGACACCGGCACCGCCGACCGCGAAGTACCCGTGCCGGCCCGGTGGTTCTTCGGGCAGGAATGCACCCTGCGGACCGACAAGGCCGTCGCCGAACTGGGGTACCGGCCGATCGTGTCCCACGAGGCCGGCCTGGCCGCCACCCGCGAGTGGGTGGCCGCCAGGTCCGCGACCGGCGAGGCGGCGGCGCGATGAGGATCGGGATCATCGGAGCCGGGCAGATCGGCCGCACGCTCACCGCGCTGCTGGTGCAGGCCGGACACGACGTGTGGGTCGCGAACAGCCGCGGCCCGCGGAGCCTCACCGGCCTGCTCGCCCCGCTCGGCGCGCACGCCCACGCCGCCACGGTCGCCGACACCGCCCGGACCGGCGAGCTGGTCGTGGTCAGTGTCCCCGTCCGCGCCTACCAGGACCTGCCCGCCGACCTGCTGGCCGGCAAGGTGGTCATCGACACCGGCAACTACGACCCCGGGCGCGACGGACCCATCCCCGAACTGGACGAGGGACGGACCACCGGCACCGAGCTGCTCGCCGCCCTGCTCCCGGACAGCCGGGTGGTCAAGATGTTCAACACCATCTTCTACGAACACCTCCGCGACCAGGGGCAACCGGCGGGTTCGCCGGGGCGGCGGGCGCTGCCCATGACCGGAGACGACACCGAGGCGAAAGCCACCGTCGCGGCCCTGGTCGACCAGATCGGCTTCGACACCGTCGACGCCGGCCCGCTCGAGGCCAGTCACCACATCGGACGGGGCACACCCGCCTTCGACGTTCGGCTCGACGCCAAGCAGCTTCGTACCGCTCTCGAGTTGTAGCACGGGGTTCCCCGGCCGAGGTCCTACTTCCCGAAGTCAGACTCCCGCGTCCGTTCTCAGTCTCGATCCACGACGATGACGGTCTTGCCGAACACGCCGGCGGCCCCGTGACCGCGGTACGCCTCCGGCAGGTCCGCGAAGGCGACGCTCCGCTCGATCACGGGCTGGATGCCGCGCTCCTGGACGAACACCGCCAGGTCGCGATGCATCGCGACGCTGCCGACGGCGACGCCGCGGACGCTGGCCTGTTTGGCGATCATCGCCATGAAGTCGAGACCGGGATTCGTCAGGTCGATCAAGCCCGGAACCGCGACTTCGCCACTGCCGCGCAACGCCGCGAGCGACTCCGGCACCATGCCTGGTCCGACCGCGTCGACGACCTTGTCGGCCCCCTGGGTCGACTCGAAGAATCGCCGGCCCCAGCCCGGTGCGGTGGTGATGACATCCGCGACCCCGATCCGGGCCCATCGCGGATCGTCGGCGTGGGCCCGGACCGCGGCCGTGACCTGGGCGCCGGCCGCCGTGGCGAGCTGCGCGGCGAAGACCGACACGCCACCGCTGCCGAGGACCACGACCCGGTCCCCGGCCCGGACCGGGTGCCGGCCGAACAACGAGTTCCACGCGGTCACGCCGGCCACCTGCAGCGTCGACGCCTCGACATCGCTGAGGCTCTCGGGCGTGGCCACCAGGGCGGCGGCGTCGACGACGATCTGCTCGGCGGCGACACCGTCGTCGTCGAAGCTGCCGGCACCCGGGCCGAACGTCGGGGCTGGTCCGTCCGACCAGCCGGGGACGTGGGCGGTCAGCACGCGGTCACCGATCGCCCAGCCCTGGACCGCTTCGCCGAGCGCGTCGATCACGCCGGCGACGTCGGACAGCGGGACGAGATCACGCCCCGGGGTCCGGCCGAACGGCCCGGCCAGGACCATCTGGTCGCGCGCGTTGATCGACAGAGCGTTCACCGTGATCCGCACCTGACGCGGACCCGGCTGCGGCACCGGGGCGTCCTCACACTTGAGCCGGTCGGCCGTGGTGGCGTCTGCCGGCAGGATCCAGCGCTTCATCCTCGGTACCGTTCCTTTCAGCGGCTGAGCCGCGAGTGCTGATCGACGAACCCGCGACGGGTTCGCCTCCCAGCGTCGACGGCGGGAGCAGGTACCAGCCACACCCCGCTGAGCCTGGTTACCGCAGGACCACCCAGCCCTGCCTCGTTCTGGGTACCGTGAAGGCATGCCACCAGTTCGGCCACAGCTGGGCGCGTTCCTGCGCGCTCGGCGCGATCGGATCACGCCCGCCCAAGCCGGAATCACGCCTTTCCCCGGTCCGCGTCGCGTGCCCGGGCTGCGCCGTGACGAACTCGCCGTTCTCGCCGGCGTCAGTGCCGAGTACTACAGTCGCCTCGAACAAGGCCGCCAGCGCAACGTCTCCCGTGCCGTCCTCGAAGCCCTCGCCCGCGCGCTTCGCCTGACCTCGGTCGAGCGCGCGCACCTGTTCGACCTCGCCCACCCGATCGCCAGGCGAAACACCCACGTCACCGAAGCGCCGCAACGACCCGAGCCGGGCCTGCTGCGGGTGATGTCCGCGCTCGACCACCTTCCCGTACTGCTGCTGGGCAACCGGGGCGAGGTGCTGGCCCGCAATGCGCTGCTCGACGCGGTCCTGGGCCGCCCGATCGAGCTCGGCACGTCGTTCTTCACGTTCCTCATCCAGGACCCGCTGGCGCGCGAACGCATCGTCAACTGGACCGACTTCGCCTCGACGGCCATCGCGGCCATGCGCCGCGAGGCGGCCCGCCGCCCCTTCGACCAGCGACTGATCGCCCTCGTCGACGAGTTGCGAGCAGCCGATCCGCAAGTGGCCCGGTGGTGGGACGACCACACCGTCCGCGACTACGCCTCGGTCGCCAAACGTATCGACCACCCCCAAGCCGGCCCGCTCACATTCGACATCGAGATCATCGGCGCCGCGGACCAACCCGATCAGCGCCTGGTCGTCTACACCGCGGAACCGGACTCACCCACCGCTCGCCTGCTCCCGCTGATCGCCAGCTGGGAAGGACACCCGGCGAACCGGTGAGCTGTCGATGGCATCACGCAAGTTCGTCTTGTCCCCGAAGAAGCGCCAGCTGTTCGGGGCCCAGCCGGGATGACCGGTCTTGACGAACCTGATCCAGGCCCCATGAGTCTCGTCGGCCAAGGCGAAATCCGGTTCTCCCGGCCCGAGGAGACTGCGCGGTCCGCGCAGAGAAGCCAATTCCGGCTGGTCGAACACGAAGGGCAGCTCGACGCAGTGACACGCGCCCAGCCGGCCCTCGTAGGCGTTGGAGGCCCACCGGAACTCGTAGGAGAAGGTATGGCCTCGTGAACGAGCGATATGGGCCGCGGCCAGCCGGCGGCTGCCCCCGGTGAACGCGTCGGTGATGACCCTGGACAGCAGCTGACCGGGGGACCTGTCCGGGAACAGCTCGCGGTAGCCGTCCAGGCGGGCTTCCGGGTCGGGAAAGCGGCGTCGCGCCGCGGCCAGCAGATCAGCTTCGCCGGCGGTCTCGCTCAGGCCGTTCGGGACGGTGTAGAGGTTGGCCTCGTCGGCGGTACTGCCGATCAGCAGATCGGTGCCGAGCCCGGGGCGAAGGGTGTCGGCCGGCTGACCGGTCAGCAGCACGCCGTCGATCACCGGTTTGAACGGGCTGGCCCCCACCGCGGTGTCGAGGAAGCCGTGTGCGGCGTGGTCGAGGGGCGGTAGCGCGGTGGCCAGCTCGATGAGCCGGTCATCGGTGAGGTCGCTCAACGACGCCGCGGTGGCGTCCCGGCCTAGCAGCGACGAGATCCCTCGCGTGGCCAAGGCCGCTTGGCCGGGCTCGAACGCGCAGTCCCCGCTGCCGCTTTGGCTGATCGCCCGCTGGAACAGCCCGTCGGCCGCGGGGCAAGCCAGCAGTGCGGCGACGATCATCGCTCCGGCGGACTGGCCCGCGACCGTCACCCGGGCCGCGTCGCCGCCGAAGGATGCGATGTTCCCGGCCACCCAGCGCAGGCCGGCGAGCACGTCGAGGAGCCCCCGGTTGGCGGGGGCGCCGGGGACGTCGAGCCAGCCGCTCACGCCGAGGCGGTAGTTCAGCGTGACCAGCACGACGCCGTCCCGGGTGAAGGACCTTCCGTCGTACACCTCGGCGGACCCGGTCCCCGCGGTCAGGCCGCCGCCGTGGACGAACACCAGCACCGGCAGGCCACCGGCACGAGGATCGGGCGTGCTGACCGTCGCGGTGAGGTAGTCGTCACCGGTGTGCCGGCCGGTGCCGAGGATCGGGGTGAGGTCCAGGGTGCCGAAGGACCGGCGCGGCGCGGGAGCGCTCGGCCCGGCGGCGGAGGCGTCACGAACCCCCGTCCAGGGCGCGGCGGCCGCGGGTGGCGCGAATCGCCGGGGGCCGGCGGGTGGTGCCGCGTAGGGGATCGAGTGGAAGACGACACCGGTCGGGGTGGCGGCTCCCCGCAGCAGCCCGCCGGTGACTCGTGTGGTCAAGGAGATGCGCGTGGTCACGGAGACTCCATTGTGGATCCGGTGTGCGGGCGAGAGTCAGCTGACGTGGACCTGGCGCAGGGTGAAGCCGGTGTTGGGTTGGTGCTGGAGCAGGTCCGCGAGGCCGCCGCTGACGGTGTAGGTGGAACCGTGCGGCCCGGCGGTGATGCCGCTGGTGATCGGGTCGGGCACCGTGTCGGTCACGGTGACCTTCGCGCTGCGCCAGGAGCCGTCGGGACGAACGCGTTGCACCACTGCGGGTTTCTGGGTGAGCAGGCCGCTGCTGAGGGCGGCGATCGAGCTGTCCGGCAGGACCCGCAGGGACGCCGCGAGCGGGACCAGGCCGGTGTCGAGCTTGACGACGGAAGCCTGGCCGGGGTGCTGGATCGGCACCCGGACCAGGGTTCCGTCACCCTTGGCGACGATGAGCAGGTTCCCGGGCACCAGCGCGACAGAGCTGGCGGCGATGTCGGGCAGGACGCCCGGGACGCCGAGGCCGGGGGTGCCCGCCAGGAGCGGGCTGGTCAGCAGGACCGACGCCCGGCCGGTGCGGGAGACGCGGAACAGGGTGGGGCTCTGGGTGTCGACGACGTAGGCGGTGCCGTCGGCGTCGACCACCACGTCGGCCGCCAGGTGCGAGGTGCTCGTGGGGGCGACGGCGGCCAGGTCGGTGTACCACTGCCGCCGGCCGGTGCGCAGGTCGTAGCTGCCGACCCCGGCCACCTTCAGCGGCCCGGCCGCGCTGGTGCTGTCGGCGGTGCCGAGGTCCACATTGGTGACCAGCACCCGGTTGCGCTCGCGGTCGATGCGGACGCCCTGGACGGACACCAGCGCCGGGTCGTTCACGAGGGTGTGCGCGGTTCCGTCACGGCCGATGACCGTGACCGTGCCCTTCTTGAGCGAGCCCACCAGGAAACTGCCGGTGCAGGGGTCGTAGTCGGCGGAGTGCGGGAAGACCTCGGGCGCCTTGACGGCGATCGTCGCGAGCGGGGAACGCGTGGTCCGGTGGTTCCCGGTGGGCTGTTCGGCGGGCCCGGCGTAGGCGACGGATCCCAGCAGCACCGGGGTGGCGAGCACTGCGGCGGCGAAGACGCCCCTCATGCCGGAGAAACGCAGATTCATCGGTGACCTCTCACTGGTGCGAAACCTGTTGATGCCGTTACGGCCGCCGAATTCGCGCACCAGGATGCGTAACGATTCCTGGGTTCGGGCCGGCGCGGACCGTGCGGCGCACTGAGCCGATAGTGCGGCACCCGGCGGCGCACAGCCTGACCCTGGCGGGATCACCTTCGACCCGGCCTGCCCTACACCCGCAGGGTCAGGCAGCCGCCGTGGCGCCGATCCATACTCGACTCCATGACCGGCGAGCCGGAGCGGCAACCCGGAAGTCCGTCCACAGTGCACACCGAAGGAGAAGAACCATGTCCGTGCTCTACACCACCGAGGCGATCTCGACCGGCGACGGCCGCAACGGCGAGGTCCGCACCACCGACGGCGTGCTCGACGAGGTGCTCGCGATTCCCCGGGAGATGGGTGGCCCCGGCGGCGACAAGACCAACCCCGAGCAGCTGTTCGCGGCCGGGTACGCCGCGTGCTTCCACAACGGGCTGCAGGTGATCGCCCGCGAGGAGAAGGTCGCCGTCGCCGGGTCGGCCGTGACGTCCACGGTGAGCCTGCTCGCCCTGGACACCGGCGGCTTCACCCTCGCGGTCGGGCTGGCGGTGCACCTGCCCGGTCTGGACCAGGCCACGGCCGACAAGCTCGTCGTGGCCACCCACCAGGTGTGCCCGTACTCCAACGTCACCCGAGGCAACATCGACGTGAGCCTGACCGCGACGGTGTGAGCCGGGCGCGAAAATAGCGGGCGGGGCCGGAATTTCACGAAGGGTATCCGCATGAACCAGACCTTGACGCTGGGATCGGTCGACGTGACCCGGGTCCTGGAGTACACCGGGGCGACCCGGCCACCGGAGGCGATGTTCCCGGGACTCGACCGCGCCACCTGGCGGGCGCACGAGGACTGGCTGGCGCCGGCCTTCTGGAACCCGGCCACCGACCTGCTGCAGACCTGCGTGCAGACCTGGGTCGTGCGCACCGCCGACGAGACGATCCTCATCGACACCGGCGTCGGCAACCACAAGCCGCGGCCGGGGGCGCCCGCGTTCGACCGGCTCGACACCGATTTCCTCACCCGGCTGCGGGCCGCCGGCACCGACCCGGAAGACGTGACCACCGTCGTTCTCACGCACCTGCACGCCGATCACGTCGGCTGGAACACCCGCCTCGTCGGCGGCGACTGGGTGCCGACGTTCCCGAACGCCACCTACCTGCTGGCCCGGGCGGACTTCGAGTACTGGCACCCGGAAGGCGGTCACCGGCCGCGGCTCGCCGCGGCCAACGAGGGCGTCTTCGACGACAGCATCCGGCCGGTCGAGAGGGCCGGGCAGCTTCGGCTGTGGGAGGACGTACTCGAACTGGGCCACGGGCTGCGCCTCGAAGCCGCGCCCGGCCACACACCCGGCTCCGCGATCCTGTCCCTCACCTCCGGCCGGGACCACGCCCTGTTCGTCGGTGACCTGCTGCACAACCCGATTCAGATCGTGGCACCGGACCTGAGCAGCTGCTTCTGCGAGGACCCCGCGGCCGCGAGCACGACGCGGCGGCGCATCCTCGCCCGGGCAGCAGGGCAGCACGCGCTGGTGTTCCCCGCGCACCTGGGCGGCGGCCTCGCGGTCGAGGTCACCGAGGCCGGGCCGGGCTTCGCGGTGCGGCGCTGGGGCTTCGGGCAGTGACGGACCGAAGGCGGCTCGGCGACCGGGACCTGCCCTACACCAGCAGGGGCAGGCAAACACCGCGGCACCGATCCATACTCGACTCCATGGCCACCAAGTCGGAGCTCGGACGGTTCCTGCAGACACGCCGGGCGCAGCTGCAGCCCGCGGACGTCGGACTGCCGAGGTACGACGAGCGGCGGCGGGTGCCGGGCCTGCGTCGCGACGAACTCGCCCAGCTGGCGGGGGTGAGCGAGTCGTACTACACCCGACTCGAGCAGGGCCAGTCGCTCAACGCGTCACCCGAGGTGCTGGACGCGCTTGCCCGTGCGCTGCGGCTGGACGAAACCGAACGGCGCCACCTGCACGACCTCGCCGGCACCGCGCGGCAGAGCGGCAAGGGCCGGACTCGCCGCCCGGCACCGGAACGGGTGAACGCGGCCACCCGGCAACTGCTCGACTCCCTCGGCGACACCCCGGCCGTCGTCCTCGGCCGCTACAGCGACATGCTCGCCTGGAACCCCATCGGACACGCGTTGTTCGCCGGTCACCTCGACCCGCGCAGCCCCGACCAGCCGGGCCGGCGCCCGAACAGCGCGCGCATGGTGTTCCTCGACGCCCACGTCCGCGACCTCTACGACGACTGGCCGAAGAAAGCCCGCGACGTGGTGGGGAAGCTGCGCTTCGCCGTCGGCCAGTACCCGGACGACCCGGTGCTGGCCGAGCTGATCGGCGAACTGGTCATGCACAGCAAGGAGTTCACCACCCTGTGGTCGGAGCACCGGGTCCGGGACTGGGACATCGCCACGCACCGGATGCACCATCCCCTGGTCGGCCCGGTGGACGTTCTCCAGCAGGCGATGCCGCTCCCGGACGGGCGCGGGCAGCGGATCGTCATCGTCACCACCGAACCGGACTCGCCCTCGCGCGCGGCGCTCGCCCTCCTGGCCCAGCTCACCACCCCGGAAGCCGGCGAGCGGGAATCGCACCACAGGCCGGTCGCCGGTCAAAGCCCCGGGCGATAGCCGGGTTCGGTTGCCACCTTGATGTGTGAGGCTTCGGTCTCACCTGGACGGGTAAGGCCGTGGCCGCACGAGGAGTTCCGAGGTGTGGCAGGTCCGTGAACGTGAGGACGGATTGGTCTAGTGTTCTCTGACTAGTCGTGGGCGTTGATCGAGCCGGTGTGGCCCCGTCCTGGTGGGCGGGCGGGTCGCCTGTGGAACGATCATCGTGATGCTTGAGGGGATCGTGTGGCGGTATCGGGTCGGTGCCCCGTGGGCGGGATGGGCCGGAGGACTTCGGGGTCCGTAGTCCCCGGCCATGGCGTCAGCGCGCTGATCGACTCCGCAGGAACCCTGCCCGGTGTGGGCGCACCGGCGGGTCCTGCGACGGGCGGATCCGTTCGGCGTGACCTGCGTCAGCCCGATCATGGTGCGGGGTGACGTGGCACGGCCGACAGCTCGGGTGTTGACGTTGCTCGAGTTGTTGCAGTCCGGTGGCACCCGTACCTCCGCTGAGCTGGCCGAGCGGCTGAACGTGGATGGACGCACGGTGCGCCGCTACGTGGAGCACCTGCGTGACCTCGGCATTCCGGTGGATTCCGTGCGTGGTCGTTACGGCGGTTACCGACTCGCGCGCCACTACCGGATGCCTCCGTTGATGCTCACCGACGAGGAAGCACTGGCGGTCGTCTGGGGGCTGCTGCTGACGGGCCGGCCGGGATCCGGTCCGGCCTCGATCGGTGACGTGGAGGCCGCCACTTCGAAGGTGCGCCGGGTACTGCCCCCGGCCCTGGCACGACAGATCGACGCAGTGGTCGAAACCGTGAACTTCACCGGCGGTCGGATCGGCGAGGCAGCGCGCGCCGAGGGCGGCGAGGAGGCAAGCGCGAGAGTGCTTCTCGGACTGGCGCGGGCGGCGGGGGAACGGCGTCCGATTGCCTTCGACTACCTGCCGCGGCACGGACGTGCCCGGTTACGCACCGTTCATCCGCACGGCATCGTTGCCCTGCACGGGCTGCTCTACCTCACCGGCCACGACGTCGAGCGCCAGGCGGAGCGGACGTTCCGCCTGGACCGCATCGCCGGCCTGCGCCTGCTGGAGGGCACGTTCGAGGTGCCGGACGACCTGAACCCGGTGCAGCGGGTGGTGGGCCCGCTCGCGGCGGGTCCCGGGCGGCATGAGGTGTCAGTGCTCGTCGACGCTGACGCAACGCACGTGCGAGCCTTGTTCCCGGAGACGCTGGCGTCGGTCGAACCGGTGGCCGGCGTCGCCGGGAATGGTCACTGGCTGAGAATCTTCGTCCGTGCGGAACGTTTGGAATGGGTCGCGGGAAGATTGGCCGCTCTCGATCGGCCGTTCGTCATCGAGCAGCCGGAAGCTCTGCACGGGGTCGTTGCCGCGCTGGGACAGAAGCTGATCGCCGCGGCGACCGTCGATCCCCGCGGCGACTCGGGCTAGGACCGCGAGGCGCTCGCACTGACTCAGTCCGCCTTGCTGGTGGGCGGTGGCATCTTGGGCGTCCGGTTCTGCTGCAGTTGCAGCGCCTGCGGCGTGACCGGCGTGTAGAGGTTGACGAGTGACCCTTCGGGGTCGCGGATCAGAACGGACATGTTGCCCCAGGGCATCATCGTCGGCGCCTGCACGATGTCGAGGTCTTCGCCGAGCTCGGTTTTCATGAGGGCAAGCAGGGATTCGACGTCCTCCACGACGAACTCGACGATCGCGGTGCGGTTGGCGGCCGCTCGCGGTGGGTTGTCCGTGATGAAAGCGACCCGCTCCGGCGTGCTGAGCGCGAATGTCGCGGACGGTGTCACCAGCTCGACGAAGTCGTCGGTCAGGTACTGCGGGGTGGCGCCGGTGAGGACCTCGTAGAAGCGGACGAGTTGCGGTAGGTCGTCGGTGATCACGCGGACGGAGGCCAGTTGGACGGTGTTCGTGGTCATGATCACGACGCTATCTCTGATACTGGACATAACCGGTCCGGATTAGCCGCGATTCGCTGCCCTCGGCTCACCGGCACCACGACCCGGCTCTACGGTCAGCTGGTCGGCGGGGACGGTAACCGAGCGTTTGACGGTGACCAGCCGGGCTTTCGCGTCGACGGCACCGACGAAGGGAGTCAGGTGACGCGGGAGGCTCGCCGGAACTGTGCCGGCGGTGTGTTCAGTTCGCGGCGGAACGCGCGGCTGAAGGCCGCGACCGACGTGTATCCGCTTTCGGCGGCTATGTGCTCGACGGTGTCGTCGCTGTCGCGGAGACGGCGTGCCGCGAGGTGCATCCGCCAGCGCGTGAGGTAGGTGGCGGGACCGTCGCCGGTCGCTGCTTCGAACCGCCGATTGAGCGTCGTGCGCGACACGGCCGCTTCCTTCGCGAGCGTGGCGGCGGTCCAGGCGCGGGACGGGTCGCGGTGAATCGCTGCCACAGCGGAGACGACGGCGGGGTCGCGGAGGGCGCGCCACAGGCTTGATTCGCATTCCGTCTCGCCGTTCGCCCAGGATCGCAGCGCGCAGGCCAGGAGCACGTCGACGAGCCGATCGATGATGACCCGTGAACCCGCGCCGGGCTCGGTCAGCTCGAGGTCGAGCAAGTGCATGGTCGTCACCGTGCGCGCGTCGGTGGCTCCGGCGCGAACGTGGATCACATCAGGGAGCTGGTGAAGCCACGGCAGCGGCGCGATCATGTCGCGGGAATAGGACGCGGCGACCAGCTGGACGGTGGCGTCGCCGGTGCCGAGCCTCATGAAGTCACCGCTGTGCTGCGCCTCGGCGACGGCGCGGCCATCGCAGATCGCGGCCTCGGCGGACGGGGAGGAGGCGATGACGTGCGCGATACCGGAGGTGAGCAGCAGGACGTCGCCCGCGGCGAACGGACGTAAGCCGTCTTCCCGGGTGAGGAGAACTCCCTCCCCGGAGACGACACCGTAGAGCGCGGCGTCCGTCCACTCGGGTCGCATCATGCCCCAGTCGCCGCCCGCGACGACACGCAGTCCCGAGCTTGCCGTGATGCCGGACGCGGCGAGCACTTCGGACAGGACGTCCATGCCCCCACCGTAGAGCGAGTGGGTCAAACGGACAAGTTTGCGCTCCATTGTGTCATTGTTCGGCCCAGATCTGCTGGTTAGGCTCTTGGTAGCAGGTTCACGGCCAACTGGCGAAAGGCACAACGAATGAGTGACACCGACGTGGCTGAAGGTCCGCTACCGGCCGACATCGCGACCTCGACCGGCCCGGTCGCCCTGGTCGGTCAAGCCCGGATCCTCCCGGGGAAGGAAGCCGAGTTCGAAGGGCTGATCCGCTCGATCCTGCCGAAGATCCGGCAGGAGGACGGGAACGTCCACTACACGGTCAACCGCTCGCACGAGGACGCCTCGACCTATCTCATCTACGAGGAATGGGAGAACGGAGCTTCGATCGTGAAGCACGTTCAGCAGCCGTTCATGGCCGAGTACTTCGGGCAGGTACCCGGACTCATGGCGCCCGGCGCCGACGCGCCCGGATGGAGCTCGCCCCTCTGAACGCCCCCTCGCCGGCTCGGGCCGTGACACCGGGTACGTGCCGACGATCCCGACGCCGACCGCGTCGCCTTGTCCACGGTCAGCGCCTCGCCGGCTGAACGGGACTGGCGCTGCGCTTCAGATCTGGCCGTGCAGCATGCGCAGCAGGTGGTCGAGGACGCGTCCGCTGGTGACCCGAAGCCCGTCGTGCTCGTGCTCGTTGGTCGCCCACAGCCGGAGGCCCCTGATGGTCTCGGCGGTCTGCAGCGAGTAGGTGGCATCGACGTACATGTCGTCGAGGTAGACGGCGGCGGCCACGGGAACGTCGTTCGCGGCCAAGCGCCGGGGATCGTAGAGGTCGGGCCAGTCCTCGCGGGCGAACAGCACGTCGGCCGGCTCGCGCAGGGGCGCGAGACACGGTTGGTCGAACAGGGACGGGTAGGTCGTCTCACCGGTGAACAGCACCGGGTCGTCCCCGGCCACCGCCAGGCGCGCGTCGAACTGGGGGAACTCGCCGCGCACCCGCTGAGCCGCCCAGTCCGGCGCGCCAGTGCCGCGCTGGGCGTAGGTGAGTTCGAGCATGAGCGATTTCAGCGGCAGCTGGGCGTAGCTGAGGAACGCCGCGGCGCGGGCGAGGAAGCCGTCGGACAGCTCCGTTCCGGCCCAGGTGTCTTCGAGCAGGTAGTGCAGCACCTCCGCGCCGTCGCTCGTGCCGAGCAGCATGCCGAGCGACTGGAAGGCCTCGACGGTGAGCAGGGATCCGTCCGGCATCGGTGCCGGGCGCTCGATCAGGTGCGCGGCGATGCGGCGGACCGAGGCGGCGTCCTGCGGGTACCGGCGGTAGTACGCGGTGTTCTTGCGGTGCACGCGCGGATAGGCGGCGCGGTAGACGTCGTCGGGCGTGACGCGCAAGCCGGGAAGACCGCCGGTGATGATCGCCTCGCGCAGGCCCTCGGGTGCGAACGAGAGGTAGGTGACGGTGCACATGCCGCCGAAGCTCTGGCCGAGCACCGACCATGGTTCGCCGGACAGTTCGCGCCTGATCAGTTCGGCGTCGCGGACGATGGAGTCGGCGCGGAAGTGGGTGAGGTAGTCGGCCTGCGCGGCGGGCTCGCCACGGGCCGGGAGCGTTTGCCGGGTGATCGGACTGGAGCGGCCCGTACCGCGCTGGTCGAGCAGCAGGACGCGGTAGTCGTCGAGCGCGCGGTCCAGCCAGGAGTCCCGGCCGACCGGACGCGGCGGCAGCATGCCGGGGCCACCCTGCAAGAACAGCAGCCAGGGCAGCTGCTCGCGCTCGCGTCCGGTGGCCACCACCTCGCGCGCGTAGATCTCGATGTGCTCGCCCGCCGGCCGATCGTGGTCGAGGGGGACGGAGAAGAAATGATCGGTCAGCGTGAGACCGGGCATGGAAGTTCCTTTGCGGTAACGGATGGGCTTACCGGCGTTGCTTCGCGAGGATGCTGATGGCGTTGGCCGCGATGATCGCCGTGATGCTCGACCAAGCGGCCACGTCGAGCTGCTGTCCCAGAACGAGTACGCCGACGGCTGCGGCGAACACCGGGTTGACGCTCATGAACAACCCGAACGCTTCGGCCGGAACGCGGCGCAGCGTGAACAAGTCCGCGAGGAACGGCACTGCGGAGGACAGGATTCCGGCCGCGACGGCCGCGCCGACCGCACCGGCCGAAGGTGTGTGGTGCACCACGACGCCGGCTCCGACGGGCAGGTAGACCAAGGCGGACAGTCCCGCCGCGGTGGCCGTGCCCTGTGCCCCGGGGATGCGCTGCCCGATGGAACGGTTGAGAAGGATGTAAGCGGCCCAGCAGGCCGCGGCGAGCAGCGCGAGCCCCATGCCGAGGTAGTCGTTGGTGGGGCGGGGACGCATCAGTACGACCACTCCCGCCACGGCAAGCACGGCGCAGCCCAGGTCCACGCGTCGGCGGGAGCCGGCCAGCGCGATCGTGAGGGGACCGAGGAACTCCAGCGTCACCGCCAGGCCGAGACCGATCCGGTCGATCGCGGTGTAGAGCGACAGGTTCACCACACCCAGGACGGCGGCGAGCAGCAGCACCGGCCCCCACTGGCGCCTGGTGAAGGTCCGAAGGCGGGGCCGGCCGACCGCGAGCAGCACCGCCGCCGCGACGCACTGGCGGACCGCGACGACGCCGACCGGGCCGAGCACCGGGAAGGCCAGCGACCCGATCGCGGCCCCGAGCTGGGTCGACAGGCCGCTGGTGAGCATCGCGCAGACCCCGGCCACGGGCGCGACGCCACGCTGCGTGAGCAGGACGGCGGGGTCTGCGGGGCGAGTGGGGGCTGCTGGCACGTGGTGATCCTGTACCGCGGCGGGCCATGCGCAAAATGCATGGAGCGCGGCAGCTATACGCTTCGGTTATGGATGTCGACGTGCGTCAGTTGCGCTGTCTCGTCGCGATCGTGGACGAGGGCACGTTCACCGACGCCGCGATCGCGCTGGGTGTCTCCCAGCCTGCGGTCTCACGCGCGCTTTCGGCGCTCGAGAAGCGCCTCGGCGTACGGCTGCTGCTACGTACGTCCCGCGAAACCTCGCCGACGGCGATCGGACTACGCGTCGTGGCGCACGCCCGGCGCGCGCTGACCGAGATCGACAACCTGGTACGGGAAGCGGCGTCGGGCCACGTCGAACTGCGTATCGGCCACGCCTGGTCGGCACTCGGCCGACTCACCCCCGCCTTTCAGGACCGGTGGCGGGAATCGCACCCGGAAACGCAACTGCACCTGCATCGCATCAATTCCCCTACCGCCGGCCTGGCCGAGGGCACCGCGGACCTCGCGGTCATGCGCAGGCCACCGGAAGACCGCCGCTTCGAGGGGGCCATCGTGGGTCTGGAAGCGCGGTGGTGCGCGATGGCCGCCGCCGACCCCCTGGCGCGGCGCCGCTCGGTGCGTCTGGCCGATCTCAGCAGCCGCGTCCTGCTCGTCGACCAGCGCACCGGGTCGACCAATGCGGACTTGTGGCCCGCGGACGCGCGCCCGGCGACCCAGGAGAGCCGCGAGATCGACGACTGGCTCACGGTGATCGCCACCGGCCGCTGCGTGGGGGTTACCGCGCAGTCCGTCGTCGACCAGTATCCCCGGCCCGGCATCGTCTACCGGCCGGTACGCGACGCCGAACCGGTGGCCGTACGACTGGTCTGGTGGCGCGACGACCCCCACCCGGCCACCCGCTCCGTGCTCGAGCTGCTTACCGAGCTTTACCGCACATGACGGACTGAGCGTGTTTCGAACAGGCAGAATCCGGTGACGCCGACGGCATGACCGTCGCCGGGATCGAAGACCTCACCCTGTCCTGCACCCGCCGCCGGGCGGCGCGGGCGAGGACGTGCGGCGTTCTAGTGCGGAAGTGAACTCGACAACGCGCCGCGGCAGGCGGTCACGTAGCGGCGCAGGTCGGCCGCCTCATCCGCGGCCAGCGGGGACAGCATCCGCTGCTCCACGGCCGCCACGTCCTCGCGCACCCGATCGAGCAGCTCCTGGCCCTCCGCGGTGAGCCGCAGGACCCGTCGGCGCCGGTCGCCCGGGTCCGGGTGCCGCAGGACAAGGCCGCGACCCTCGAGGACGCCGACCATGTCCGCGGCGCTCTGATCGGTTACGAACGAATTGCGGGCGAGCTCGGCCGTGCTCAGATCCGACCGGCGCTCGAGGACCGTCAGCGCCGTGTACTGCAGCGGCGTGATGGAGACCGGTCGCAGTGCCTCGTCCAGCCGGGACCGCACGGCGAGTTCCAGTTGCTTGACCAGGTACAGCAGGGATGGCGGTGCCTTGGCGCGGACGTCGTCGGAAGCGGCTGGTCTGGTCACCCCGTCATCTTCCCCGACTTCGGAGGCGCCGAGAAAGCACCCAGGAAACCTGTACATCCGTCGTGACGCGTGACACAGTTCACCTTGGCCGCATCCGGGCTCCGCCGCCTCTGGAGGCTCGATGAGCAATCCCCTCGCCACGCCGGCCGCCCGGCGCGCGATCACCACTCCCTTCCTCACGCCCGGCACCCGTGTGGCCACTGCCCTCGCGGTGCTGGTGGCGCAGGTCGGGCTCGCCATTCCGGCCGTGCTCAACGGTCTGTTCCAGCAAGACCTGCACACCACGTCTGCCCAGCTGACGTGGATCTCCGACGCGTTCCTGGTGCCGGTGACCCTTCTCGAGCTGAGTTTCGGCGTCCTTGGCGACCTCTTCGGCCGCAAGCGGCTGCTCATCGGCGGCAGCCTGCTGATGGCCGTCGGCGAGTTGCTCAGCGTGCTGACTCCGTCGGTCGGCACGTCGAACACCGGGGCCATCGCCACGTTGTGGACGGGACAGGCCCTGACGGGCATCGGGGCGGCGGTCCTGTTCCCCACGTCCTTGGCGATGGTCGCCGCCGGCACTCACACGGCGCAGGACCGGGCGAAGGGCATCGCGATGTGGGCGGCGGCGTTGTCGTCCGGTGGATTCGTGTCCCCTCTCCTGGGAGGGCTGGTCACGAAGTTGTCGTGGGGGAGCGATCCGACCGCGAGCTGGCGCTGGGCGTTCGTCGCGGTGTTCGTCCTGGCCCTCGTCAGCGCCGGCGTCGCGTTCACCGCTCAGAATTCGTCGGCTCCGGAAGGCCGTTCGCTGGACTGGCCGGGCCAGATCACCATTGCCGTTTCGCTGTTCGCGCTGCTGTTCGCCGTCATCCAGGGCGCCACGAGCGGCTGGTCCAGCCCGCTGGTGATCGGCGGCTTCGTCGTTGCCGTCGCCTTCTTCGCCGCGTTCATCGCCGCCGAGCGCCGGGCGCCGGCTCCGTTGCTGCGGCTGAGCCTGTTCGGCAACCGGGCCTTCGCGGTGAGTTCGGTGGTGACCGTGCTGGGGATGTTCGCCTTCCTCGGCACCGCGTACTCCACCAGCATCCGGTTGTCGGCGATCCAAGAGTTCTCGCCCATGGAGACCGCCGTCGCGTTCGTTCTGTTGCAGGGCTTCGCATTGCTGCTCATGCCGATCACCGCGAAGGTCATCCACTCCTACAACCCGCGGTGGGCCCTGGGTGCGGGCTTCTTGCTGATCGCCATCGGGGACTTCTGGATCGCGACCCAGCCGGCGACCGACCGGTCTCTCCTGCCGATCGTCGCGCCGCTGGCACTGGTGGGTGTCGGATTCGCCTTCGCGCTCTCCGGCGTGACCGCCGTCGCGGTCAACACCGTCCCCAACCACCTCGCCGGCATGGCCGCGGGCACGACCAGCCAGCTGCGCGACTTCGGCTTCACACTGGGCCCCGCGGTCATCGGCGCGATCGCGCTGAGCCTGGCCGCCGCGCAGATCCAGGACCAGCTGCGGGCCAGCCCCGCGCTGCAGGTGGCGATGGAGCACTTCAGGACCGGCGCGCCGCCCGAGGCCGTCGGCGCGGTGAACTCGGGTCCACTCGGCGCCAACGCCGTCGCCGGCAACCCGATCCAGGACGTCGCGTTCCACGCCCTCGATCACGCCTACTCGATCGGTTATCTGGTCTGCGGGATCTCCGCGCTCGTCGCGGCGGTGCTGGCCGCGGCGGCGCTGGGCGGTGCGGCGCACCGGCCCATGGTCACGGAGGAGTCGTTGCACGACTGACGCGGTGGTGGCGACGCGCGGTATCTCCCGATCGTGAACCGCTTCAGGGGCACGGGGGAGCGGTGGTGCGCCGCGGGACCGGTTTCGGCGAAAGCTTGATCCGGGACGCAGGTCGGTGTCGACCTCCAGTCCTCTCGCGCGCATGGCCTGCTTGTAGCCGTCGGAGCGGCGAGGCGGGCGGGGTCCGTCTCATGGTGCTCGATGTGGACGTAGTGCGCCGGCCGGGACTGGCGCGCCCCACCACGGCCGTGGGCACGGTGGTGGCGAGGCGTACCAGACCTACGACGTCACCTCGTTACCGCACAAGGGAACTCGTCGAGGTCGTCCGCCTGTCACGCCTGCTCTTCGGCCGCACGCACATCGCCCTCGGCGCGGAGAGCCCGACCGCCGGCAGCACGGCCTTTCCCACGAGACCTGTTGGTATCACCGAGCTCAGGACCGATCCAGCATCCAGCGCGCTCTCCGCAACCACCCCGCGCCAGGCCAGGTGTCCCGGGTACTCCTGTGCCGTGGAGGCTTCTCAGACCTGGTCATCCGCCAAGCGGATGATCGCCTTTCCCGTGTTCGTACCGGTCAGCATGCCGGTGAACGCTGCGGGAACGGCCTCGATTCCTTGGCTGATCGTTTCTCGGTACGTGAGCTGGCCGTTCTCCAGCCACGTTCCCACCCGGGAATCGAAATCCTCCCGAAGGTCCTCGTGGTCGAAGGCGAGGAACCCCTGCAGACGGAGCCGTTTGGTCACGATCTTGAACGCGTTTACCGGCACTGCGCGATGCTCGGACGCGTTGTAGGCCGAGATGGTTCCGCACACCGCCACCCGCCCGAATTCATTGAGCACTTCGACCGCCGCGGCCAGGTGATCCGACCCCACGTTGTCGAAGAACACGTCCAGGCCGTCGGGAAACGCGCTCTGCAACTGCTGTAGTACGGGACCGTCCTTGTAGTTGAACGCCGCGTCGTATCCCAGTTCGTCGACGAGGTATTTCGTCTTTTCGGCGCTCCCTGCGCTTCCGACAACTCGTTTGGCGCCGGCGAGCGAGGCGAACTGCCCCGCCATGCTGCCTACGGCACCGGCCGCGCCGGACACGAAGACGGAGTCCCCGGGCTCGAAGCCCGCGGTGCGGAAGAGCCCGACGAAGGCCGCGAAGGCAGGTCCCCCCAGGACGCCGAGATAGTAGGAGCTCGGGTACCGGCCCTTGTCGACGACGCGGGCCGCCTTGGCTTCGACCACGGCGTGCTCTCTCCAGCCGGCTTGGTGCACGAGCCAAGCTCCCAGAGGGACCTCAGCGCTCCGTGTTTCGATGACCTCACCGACGGCGCCGCCGGTCATGGCCTCCCCGAGCTCGAACGGGGGAGCGTAGGACGGTACGTCGTCCATGCGTGGCCGAGTGTAGGGGTCGACCGAGAGGACGAGATTCCTCACCAGGCATTGACCCGGCTGCAGGGGCGGCAGGTCGCGCTCCACGAGCTGGTACGTCTCGGGGCCGGGGAGCCCGACAGGTCGTTGCACGAAGCGCCACTCGCGTGTCGTCAGAGACATCTGTCCTTCTTGGGGTGGGGCCGCCCGGTGGAGGCTGGACGATTTAATGATAGCTATGTCAGTATATTGAAGAGGGTCGCGCGGGCAAGTCATCGCTCCCACGAAGGGCTCGACCTGACTCGCCACCTGCGTGGCCCCCGGAAGCTCGACGGCAAACGTGTGGCGGGGGTGTGTCCGCAAGATCCCGGATCGAGGGCTTACGCGTTACCCGCGGGCGAGGACGACCCGTCGTCGTATCCGAGCGTGAGTGACCAGATCGCCGAGATCTCGTCCGCCATCTCGTCGGGCGTCCAGGGGTGGTTTTCCTGGTAAAAGGCGCGGGTGCTCTCGGAAAGCATGGCGGCGAGGACCTGCGCGAGGATCTCGGGATCAAGGCCAGGCGGCAAGCCGGGGGTCCCGGCGGAATCCATGCCGTGCACGATGCTGGTCGCGAGCTGCTGGAACCATTGGTCGCTCAGCTTCTTGAAGGTCGGTTCCAGGCTGCTGCGCTGATCGAGGAGCAGCCAAAGGTCGCGATCTTGGTCGTACGCTTCGACGAACCTGCGGACGGTCTCGCGCACGCTCGTCTCGGGTTCGTCCCACCGCCACGCGCTCTTCGCCTCGAGCGACAACCGAGCCATCGCGTCCGCGAGCAGGGCCTGCAGCACGGCCTCCTTGTTGGCGAAGTGCAGGTAAAACGAACCGTGCGCACGGCCGGCGCTTCGCACGATGTCGGCGACGCTGGTGAGGGCGTAGCCCTGCTCGGCGAACGCCTCCCGGGCCGCGCGCAGCAAGCGACGCCGCGTCTCGGCGTTGCGCTCCTTCTGCGTGGGCACGAGGAGCAGCGTACCGGGACTCGTCCTGCGACCGGTCGATCACCTGGTGCGCCGCGGAATGGGGCACCATCGAAGGAAGGGCGGATCCGGCGCGCCTTCGGGTTCGTCCGTCACCGGGTCAACCGGCTGCAGCGCCTCGTTTCGCGGAACCACTGATCTCCGCGACCGCGGTGTGAGGCCGATCGGACTCCTGGCTCACCTCGAACATGTCGCGCAGGCCGGCCAGATCCGCTTCCGTTATCGGCTGTCCGACGGCGCGGCACCAGACGACCGTCAAGTGCAGCGCGGTGACATCCGGGGATGCGGGGAGATTGCCGGTCCGGGCGAAGTAGAGACCCGTCGATGTCAGGAGGTTCGCCACCAGTTCGAGGTTCGGGTCGCGGGGGAGGAGTCCGTCGGGCCGTTCCTGGATGCTCCGCAGTATCGGCTCGACGTACATCTGCCGGAGCCGGGACCTCAATGACGCCGCACCTTCTTCGAGTGCGACCGCTTCCTCCAGCAACGACCACAGACTGCGTTCGGGCGTTATGAGGGCGAGGAAATCCCGGATCCCCATCCACATCGCATCGACCCTGGGTGCGGCGCGCCAGATTTCGCCGGTGTGCCGTCGAGTCTCGTCGGCCATGTCGTCGAGCAGGACCGATACGAGGTCCCGCTTGTTCTCGAAGTGGAGATAGAACGTCCCGTGTGCACGGTTCGCTCGTCGGGTGATCTGGGCGACCGAAGTGCGGGCGTAGCCCACTTCGCGAAGCAGTGAGGCGCCCGCTTCCAGCAGTGCGCCGCGGGTCTGCTCGTTTCTTTCCTGCTGCGTGCGTCGCACCGTTCCGCCCCTTGGCAATCTGGTTGACATCCGGTCGGCTGATGAGCGTATTCTCAGGTTACCACTTGATGACACTGCTGTCAGTAAGTGGTCGCGGTTCGCCGGGGAGTCAGACGGTGAGGACGAGCTTGCCCTGGAGGTGGCCGCTCTCGAGCACTCGGTGCGCATCGACGACGCGCTCGAAGGGGAAGGTCTCTTGCACGTGGACTCGAAGCTTGTCCTGTTCGACGAGCTCGACAAGACCGCGCAAGCCGACCGGGTCGGGATCGACCACGATGCCGCTGAAGCGCATGCCGGCTGCCGCGCAACGGGCGGCGAGCTCCGGATCGTCATCTTCCACTGCGGTCAGCAGATGACCGCCCGGGCGGAGCACCGCGATCGAGCGCTCGGCGGTGTGACCACCGATCGTGTCGAGCACGACGTCGATGTCGCGGACCGCCTCGGCGAAGTCGACGGCCGTGTAGTCGATGACCTCGTCGGCGCCGAGGTTCTCGACGAACTCGCGCTTGCTCCCGCTCGCGGTCGTGATCACGTACGCGCCGAGTGCCTTCGCGATCTGGATCGCGACGTGGCCGACTCCGCCGCCACCGCCGTGGACCAGGACGCGGTCGCCTGCGGTCACGTCGGCGAGGTCGACGAGACCCTGCCACGCCGTCAGCCCGACGGACGGCAGCGCCGCGGCTTCGATGTGCGAGAGCGCCGCCGGCTTGTGGGCCAGGTGCAGCGCGGGCGCCGACACGAACTCGGCGTACCCGCTCGCGATCCGCGGGAACAGCGGCATCCCGAACACTTCGTCGCCGGGCTTGAGCCGCCACGTGTGGGGCGCCTTCTCGACCACGCCGCTGATGTCCCAGCCGAGGGTGAACGGCAGCTGCACGGGCATCTCGCCGGCGCGCAGGCGCGTGTCCAACGGGTTCAGCCCGATCGCCTTGACGCGGACGAGGACCTCGGTCGGGATGGGCTGGGGCTCGGGCGCGTCCACGATGGTGAGCACCTCGGGGCCGCCGAACTCCTGCTGGGTGATGACTCGCATGACTCTCCTGGTATCGGAAGGGGCGTAGCCAGCCTATGTTCGCCATAGGAACTCGCAGGTACCTGAGGCGCCATGAGCGGTTTTGATCGCGGCGGCGGCTTTCTCGCCGACTGCCCGGCGCGCCTGACGGTCGAACTGCTTGCCGACAAGTGGTCCGCGGTCGTCCTCTACGGCCTCGGCGAGGGCCCGGTTCGCCATGGTGAGCTGGCCGAGCTGATCGGCGGCATCTCGAGGAAGGTGCTTACCCAGACGCTCCGGCGGCTTGAAGCGCACGGGCTCATCCGTCGCCACGCCTACGCCGGAGTGCCGCCCCGCGTCGACTACGAGCTCACTCCGCTCGGGTCGACGTTGCTTGAGCCGATTCGGGTGCTGACCGAGTGGGCGAGAGCGAACGGCGACGCGGTCCTCGATGCCCTCGACGCCGGCAGCGAGTCGGTCAGCGAGAGCGCCTGAGGTCTCTTGACACCCGCGGGGGACCTCGTCATGCTCGTCCGGGCAGTTAATGATAGAGATGTCAGTAAGTGCTCTCAACGGGTCGTCCGCCCCGGTGACGGACAGCAATCGTCGAAGGGATGGTCATGGCCATTACTCGGGAGGACACGCTTCTCACGCCGGAGCTGATCGAGGACTACACCGCGGCCGGCTACTGGTCGGAGACGACGCCGGCCGATCTGTTCAGGCGCAACGCGCAGGATTCCCCCGGCAAGGTCGCCTACGTCGATGACCGTTCGCAGGTCACCTGGGGTGAGGTGTGGCAGGTCAGCGGTGAGGTGGCGTCGGGTCTGGCCCGCCGGGGCGTGGGACGCGGGGACGTGGTGGCGGTGCAGCTGCCGAACCGGATCGAGTTCGTGCTGGTGCTGGCCGCTGTCGTTCGCCTGGGTGCGGTGTTCTGCCAGTTCCCGCCGGACTACCGGGCACGGGAGATCGAGTTCATCCTCCGGTTCTCCGAGGCGCACACCGTCGTGGTGCCCGACGTGTTCCGGGGTTTCGACCACACCGAGATGATCGAGGGGATCCGCGACCGGCTGCCCAAGCTGGTCAACACGGTCGCGGTGACCACTGGGGAATCCGCGACGGTGATCGAAAAGGATGCCTGGGTCACGCTGGCTGGGCTTCGTCGTGATCTGGATCCGGACGACCCTGCACCGGACCGGCCCGGTGACGCCAACGACGTCATGCGGATCGCGTTCACCTCGGGAACCACCGGTGAGCCCAAAGCCGTGATGCACACCGCCAACACCACGCTTTGCATGACTCGCCATGAGAACGAAGAGCGGGGCATCGACGGCGATGCCACCATCCTCGTACTCCTCCCCGTGGGCCTGAACGCCGGTTTCGGCACCGTCGTCCAGGTGGCGAACGCCAGGGCCCGGGGCGTGTTGATGGAGAAGTTCTCACCGGCCGGGCTGCTGGACCTGGTGGAGCGCCACCGGGTGACGACGTTCCTCGCCGCGCCGACTGCGGTCCTCGCCCTCCTGAGGGAGGACGGCCTCGACGGCAGGGACCTCTCCTCCTTGCGCATCGTGCAGACCGGCGGGTCGTCCACGCCGGTCAAGGTGCTCAGTGAGGCCAACGAACGGCTCGGCTGTCCCGTCGTCGATCTGTACGGAATGCTCGAGACCGGGGTGACCTCGTGCACCGACCCGGCCGAGCCCTACGAGGAATGGGTGGGCACGGTCGGCCGTCCCTACGAGTTCATGCGGGTCCGCATCCTCGATTCCGACGACGCGGACGCGCCCACCGGCGTCGAGGGCGAGATCGTGACGGCCGGCCCGACGATCTGCGTGGGGTACTACCGCAACCCGGACAAGAACAAGGAGAGCTGGACCCCCGACGGCTGGTTCCGCACCGGCGACCGCGGTCACCTCGATGTCAACGGCAGGCTCACCATCTCGGGTCGGTCCAAGGACATGATCATCCACGGCGGTGCGAACATCTGGCCCCGGGAGCTCGAGGAGATCCTGGTGCGGCACCCCGACGTCGCCGATGTCGCCGTGATCGGCATCCGCGACGACTACTTCGGTGAGAACACTTGCGCCTGCGTCATTCCCCGGCCGGGCGCGGAGCCCACTCTGGAGGACCTCGTCGCTTTCCTGGCGGACGAGGTCGCCAAGTACAAGCTCCCCCAACACCTCGAGCTGTTCGACGACTTCCCCCTCGGACCCACCGGCAAGGTCCTCAAGCGCGACCTCACCGACGAGGTCGAGGCACGACGCGCAGCGCACACCCCCGAAGGAACAGCACGATGACCACACCGCCCCGGCTGATCGACTTCCACTCCCACTGGGGCACCGAGCAAGGCTGGAAGGGCAGCCCGTTCGAGACCCGTGAGGCCCGGGAAGCGGTGCGTGGCTACTTCAAGTGGGACATGACCTTCGTCAGCGAGGAGGAGCAAGCGGTCCGGTTCCGTCAGGCCAACACCAAGGTGATGCTCGACCTCGCCTACACCTACAAGATGGACGTCGGTGCGATGCGGGACCAGCACGACTACGCGTTCGACTACACGCGCGCGCACTCCGACGTGGTGCTGGGAAACTGGATCGGCATCGATCCGACCCGGCCGGGCCACGTCAAGGAGCTGGAGCGTTGTCTCGGTGACGGTCCGGGCCTGGTCGGGGTGGGACTCCACCCGTTCTCCGCGGCGGGGACGCCGGACCAGCCGGGGTGGGAGGAATGCCTGAACCTGTGCGTCGAGGCCAACCGTCCGGTGCTGATCCTCGTGGGCATGTCGGCGAACGGTGCCGGGATGCGTGGCGGCATGGGCCTCGAGCTCGACAGCTGTCACCCGCGACACGTCGACCGCGTCGCCGCGCGGTATCCGGACCTGAACGTCATCGCGGCGCGGGTGGCGTGGCCGTGGCAGTCGGAGATGATCGCGATCGCGCTGCACAAGGCCAACGTCTGGATGGAGCTGCATGGCTGGTCGCCGCGCTACTACCCCGACGAGCTCAAGCGCGAGATCGGCAAACGGCTTCGCAAGAAGGTCTTCTTCGCCGCCGACTACCCGATGCTCAGCCACGAACGGCTGGTTCGGGAATGGCGGGAGCAGGGCTTCGCGCCGGACGTTCTCGACGACGTCTTCCACGGAAACGCCGAATCGTTCCTGACCTCGATCGGAGTCGGCTGATGGACCTCGGGCTGACCGGCAAGGTGGCCATCGTCGGCGGCGGAAGCGACGGGCTGGGCTTCGAGATCGCCGATCGACTGCTCGACGAGGGTGCCTTCGTGACGATCTTCGGACGACGTGCGGAGAAGGCCGCCGCGGCCGTTGAAGAGCTTTCTCGCCGGCACGGAGATGACCGGATCCTGGGGCTGGCCGCCGACTGTGCGAACGCGGACGACATCGACCGGGTCACGGCTTCGACGGTCGCACGGTTCGGAGCAGCCGTGCACGTCCTCGTCACCAACGACGGCGGGCCGCCCGTCCGCCCCATCTCGGAGCTGACCGACGACGTCTGGATGACGGCTTTCGCCCGGCACTTCTTCTACGTGGTGCGGTCCGTGCGGGCCACACTGCCGCACATGACGGCCGAAGGCGGCAGCATCCTCAACGTCGTCTCCGCGGTCGTCGAGCGCCCGGCCGTCACCATGGCAGCCCCGGTCGCGGTCTGGTCCGCGGTGATCGGCTACGCCAAGACCCTGGCCCTGGAGGTCGGCGAGCACAACATCAACGTCAACACCCTGATGGCCGGGCTCTTCGACACACAGCTCGTCGACAAGATGATCGACCGGCAGCCGGAGCTTTCCAAAGGCGGACTCGGGGGCAGGGTGCCGATAGGACGAATCGGGAAACCGCACGAGTTCGCGAACATGGTCGCGACGCTCGTGTCGCCCAACTCGAGATTCGTTACGGGGTCGGTGATCCCCGTGGACGGCGGGTCCCTCGTCGGGGCGGGCTTCGGCTCGGCGCACACCCCGGCGTGAAAGCATGTCTCCGCCGGTGGAGGCGAGGAATTCGGGCGCCGGGCAGGGGACCGGAGCCTGGCGGCTCAGGATGGTCTCGGCAGGTTGGTGCTGGCGAAATCGACCTGCGCCGACGCCGTCGTCCAGGTGAGGTCAGGCCTGCCCGGCCTGCGCCCGCGCGATCACGTCGCGGACACGCCCAGCCTCCGGCACGGCGACCAGACCCGTCAACATCAGGGATCCCGACGAAGAAAAGGGCTTTACCGGTGTACGGCCAAACCGGCCGAAGTCGATCGTCCCGCTGCCGTCCCGCCGGATCCGGGCGACCGGCGGCGGCAGCGTGCCGAGACACACCGACGCACGCGTCCTCCCCGAGAACCGATCGGCCAGCACAATCCGCCGGTCGGTCACGACATACTCACCATTGCGCCGCGCTCGCAACCTGACGGCGACCGGAACCCAGACGAACACGACACCGCACACCCCGAGAGCCCATTCGAACGGCGACAGCGTGTGGCGCCTGGCCAACGGGACCACGACGGCCATGATCACCCAGAACAGGCCGAACCCGGACTGGTACCAGTCGAACCGCGCGAGGATGAACCGCTGCGGCCGTCCCGACCACAGCAGCCGCTCACCCGGCAACAGAACATTCGTCGGCACACCCACGGCGACCTCCCGGCGTTCGTTGCCGGACTGACGCCCGGAAAGGCCCTGCGGGTTGCCCAGGCGGCGGAACTGCCCGGTTCCGGCTGAGCCGGCGCTGGACACCGGAGCCGCTCGGAAGACCGCATCGCGGCACCGTCGCGGAATTCGACCACCTCACACGACCACACCATCATCCCTTCGCGTCCGGTCACCGCGCCCATCACGACGATGTCCTAGCTGCTGACCGGATGCAGCACCTGTCCGACGTTCTCGCGCCGGACGTGACGCGGTGAGCGCCACCGACGTACGCCTGCGGCGGCTGCCGCTGGTCGACCGCCCCCTCCGCCGCGAGATGACAAAGGCCTGACCTTCATGTCCTGCGCGACGTGACCGAGTGAGTACGAACGCGGCTCGGCGCACTGGCGCGGGACATGCCAGGCGTTACGGCGCGCCCGGGTCGCTGTCCCGGACGGCTTTCAGCGGCACCGGCAGCGACGCAATACTTCCGCCCGCAGGTCATGCGCGCGCTCATGCCGCTGATCGTCCGTTCACGTCGGGTCTTGTTGATGTGCGGCTCATTGCTCCGCACGGCGGGGCGCGGTTCGCCCGGTCGTGGGTTGTGCCGGCGGGCCCGGGCGGATAGGTATGTCTGCGGCGGATCGAGTCGGATGGTGCGGCTTCGACGGGGGGCTCGTGTGACGGTGGAATTCCGCTTGCTCGGCGAGGTCGAGGCCGCCGTCGACGGCGCGCCGGTCGCCATCGGCTTCGCCCAGCTGCGCTGTCTGCTGGCGGTGCTGCTGGTGGAGGCCAACCACGTCGTGTCGGTCGACCAGCTGCTCGATCGGGCTTGGCGGCCAGACCGCCTTCCCCGGCACCCGCGCGACGCCGTTCACCAGCGCATTGCGTTGGTGCGCAAGGCCATCGCCGCCGTGCCTGGTGTCGCCGTCACGACCCACCCGGCCGGTTACCGGCTCGTCGTCGATCCGCAACTCGTCGACCTGCACCGGTTCCGGGCTCTCGTCGAGCAGTCCCGCGCCGGCAGGCACGACGACGACGCCGTGGCTGCGTTCACCCAGGCGTTCGGGCTGTGGCGGGGAGATCCCCTCGCGGGCGTGACGGACACGGCCTGGGTCGCTTCGGTGCGCACCACGCTCCTGCAGCAGCGCCACGCGGTCGAGCTCGACCTCGCCGACATCCGGCTGCGCCGGGGGCAGCACGCCGGCTTGCTCGCCGAGCTGTCCGACCGCGTGGAGCGTCATCCGCTCGACGAACGCCTCGCCGGCCAGTTCCTGCTCGCTCTCTACCGCAGCGGCCGGCAGGCCGACGCGCTCGCGCGGTACGAACAGCTTCGCCGCGATCTCGCCGACGAGCTCGGCGTGCACCCGAGCCCGCCATTGCGGCAGCTGTACCAGCAGATCCTCCACGCCGCCCCCGAGCTGGCCGTGCCGGCGGCCCGCCCCGAGCCGGCGACCACGCCGGTGCCACGACAACTGCCGGCCCCACCGCGGCTGTTCACCGGCCGCGCCGCCGAACTGGCCCGGCTGGACGCCCTCCTGGACGACCAGCCGGACACGGGCGGCTCGGTGGTGATCGCCGCGATCGGCGGGACCGGCGGGATCGGCAAGACCTGGCTGGCGCTGCACTGGGCCCACACCCGCCTCGACCGGTTCCCGGACGGGCAGCTCCACGTCGACCTGCGTGGTTTCGACCCCGCCGGGCAACCCGTTCCCCTGGTGACGGCGGTGCGCGGCTTCCTGGACGGCCTCGGGGTGGACCCGGCCACCATCCCGGTCGACCCGGACGCCCAGGTGCGGCTGTACCGCAGCCTGGTGGCCGGCAAGCGCATGGTGATCGTGCTGGACAACGCCCGCGACACGGCACACGCCGGCCCGCTGGTGCCCGGCAGCCCCACCTGCACGGTGCTCGTCACCAGCCGGCGCCACCTCGGCGGACTGGTCACCGCCCACGGTGCGCACTGCCTCGACCTGGACGTCATCCCCGAGCACGAGGCCCGTGACCTGCTCACCCGCCACCTCGGCCACGACCGGGTCGCCGCCGAACCCGAGGCGGTCGACGAGCTGGTGGCCAGCTGCGCGGGCCTGCCGCTGGCGCTGGGCATCGTGGCCGCCCGCGCCACCCGCCACCCCGGCTTTCCCCTGGCCGTCCTCGCGAACGAGCTGCGCGACCGGTCCGGTCGCCTGGACGCCTTGGACCCCGGCGATCCGCAGACGGCGCTGCGCACGGTCCTGTCCTGGTCCCACCACGCGCTGTCCGACGCGGCCGGGATCGCGTTCGGCCTGCTGAGCCTGGCCCCGGGCCCCGACATCGGCCTGCCCGCCGCCGCCGGCCTGCTGGCTCGGCCGGCGGCCGCGACCCGGGCGCTGCTCAACGAGCTGGAGAACGCGTGCCTGGTCCAGCAGCCCACCCCCGGCCGGTACCGGATGCACGACCTGGTCCGCCTCCACGCCGCCGAATACGCCACCCAGCGGCACGGCCCGGCCGAACGGGAGACGGTGCTGCGGCGCGTGCTCGACTTCTACCTCCACATCGCCCACGCCGCCGACCGGCGGCTGGATTCCCGCCGCCCGGCGGTCCGGCTCGAGGCACGTGCCCCCGGCGCGAAACCCCACGAGCCGCCGGACATGCCGGCGGCGATGGCCTGGTTCGAGACCGAGCACGCCAACCTGACGGCCGCCCAGCGAGCGGCCCTCGACCACGGCTGGCACCTCCGGGTCTGGCGGCTGGCCTGGGTCCTGACCACCTTCCACGCCCGGCGCGGACACCGGGAAGACGATCTTTCCGCGTGGCGGGCCGCGGTGGGCGCCGCCGCGCACCTGCCCGACCTCGCCGCCGCCCGCGCGCACCGCTACCTCGGTCGCGCCCAGGGCGAGCTGGACCGTCACGAAGACGCGAGCCGTCACCTGCACCAGGCCCTCGCCCTGGCGGAGCGCCGTCGCGACACCGCCGAGCAGGCTCTCGCCCACCACCAGCTCGCCCGGGCCTGGGAGCGGCGGCAGGACCACCGCCGAGCCCTCGAGCACGCCACCCGGGCGCTGGACCTGTGCCGCGCCCTCGGCCGGCCGGACTGGGAAGCCAACGCGCTCAACGGCGTGGGCTGGCACGCCTCCCGGCTCGGTGACCACGACACCGCTCGCGCCCACTGCCAGGCCGCGCTGGCCCTGCACCGCCGGCACCACAACCCCAGCGGCGAGGCGGACACCCTGGACAGCCTCGGCTACATCGACCACCACACCGGCCACCACGACCGGGCCGTCGACCACTACCGGCAGGCGCTCACGCTCTTCCGCCGGCTGGGCAACACCTACGAGTCCGCCGCCACCCTCGACCGGCTCGGCCACCCGTACGTCGCCCTCGGCCGGCACGAGCAGGCCCGGGCGGTCTGGCAGGAAGCGGCGGAGCTGTACGGAGCGCACGGACGCGACTCCGACGCCGCCCAGGTCCGGCGACGGCTGAAGACCCTCGACGATCAGGGTTCTCGGTGACCCCGGTGGAGCCGGAACGAGGATCCCGCGCCGTTCGCGGCTCGCGAGATCCTCGCCCGTTCACCTCACCCGCGGATCACTAGCTGTACGGGCGCCACATGAACTCGCCGCTCTGTGCGCAGGTCCACTGGATGACCCAGGCACCCTTGTTCGTCCGGGCGCCGCCGACCGCCACGCACTTGCCGCTGTTGACGTTCACGAACTGGTAGGCGCCCGCGAACGCCGGCGACGTCGCCGGCACCAGGGTGAAGACCTCCGCGGGGGTGTCGACGCAGGCGTAGATGCCGACCTGGGCGTTGTCGTTGGTGTCGCCGCGCCAGATGGACAGGCACTGGCCGTTGTGTTCGTTGACGAGCCGGTAGTTGTTGCCGCCGACGTTCACGGCGTCCCAGAAGATGGTGTAGTCGCCGTCATCGCAGCCTTCCTGGCGGTTCGCGCCCCGCGATTCCACGTCGTAGGCCAGGCACAGCCCGCTGTTGGCGTTGGCCCACCGGTAGGTGCCGTCGGCGACGACACCGGCCGGCGAGGCCGTCCCGAAGGTCGCCGCCGTCGCCGGAACCACGACACCGACGGCCGCGGTGACGGCCATGGCGACCGCGGTGACGGCACGGATCAGACCACGTCTCATGCTCTCCCCTTTCTCGGCGCCCACCGGATCACCCGCAGCCGACGTGGCCGATCCGGTGGGCTCATCGGCCCTGCCCAGCGGCAGCGGCCCGCCGATCAAGGTGCCCGGCCGAGCCGTAGAAAGTCTTTGGTGGCCCTTTAGTGCCCTGGTCACGGTCACCGCAGCCGGCCGGAGCCGGCGCAGACCGGCGGCACGGAGTCCAGGTGCCGGGGATCGTGGCGAAAGTGACGATGTCTTGACCCACCTGCGGGGTGCGGAAGAGGACATGGTGCGCACCGCCGCGGCCGTGCCGACCTCCGGCCGACTCTCTTCACGGGCGGAGGGACTTCCTTGCGCGCCGCGGATTGTCGGTGCCCGGACCTAGTATGTGCAGCATGACGCGGTACTTCGACGAGGATCTGCGCGGTGCTGAGTTCCGTGAGTGTGATCTGACCGGGACGCGCCTGATCGGCGTCGTCATGCAGGATGCCGTGATCGACGGGCTCGTCACCGACCTCGTGGTGAACGGGGTCGAGGTCACCGGGTACGTCGAGGCGGAGCTCGACCGGCGTCATCCGGTGCGGGTGCTGGTCCGCTCCGAAGAGCCGGCCGATCTGCGCGAGGCGTCACGTCAGCTTCATGCCGCCTGGGCCGCCACGATCGAGCGAATCCGCCGTACGCCCGGCATCGAGCGCCGCAGTGTGAACGGCGAGTGGTCGGCGGTGGAGACGCTGCGCCACCTGGTCTTCGTCCACGACTCGTGGTTCCGGCGCTGCTGCCTGGGCTCGACGGAGCTGTTCACGCCGATGGGCATCGGGCCGGCCGTCGAGCCCTACCGCGGCGCGCACGGGATCGTCCTCTCGGTCGATCCGGGCCTCGACGAGATCGTCAGCGTGCGCGACGCCCAGGCCGCCGAGCTCCAGGCCTGGCTCGACGACGTCACCGCCGCGCAGCTCGCCGCACCAGCGCCGGTGCCCGACGACGACGTCTGGCCGCCGTACGCCCGGGGCCGATCGGTGCGGCAGTGCCTCGGCACGGTGCTCCGCGAGACCTTCGAGCACCACGGCTTCTGCGTCCGCGACCTCGACCTGATCGAGGCACCGGACGCCGGGTAGGACCGGCCGTCCACGAAGAACACGCACCGATCAGGTTTGTGCGCCGCGCCCGTCTGTACGTGTGAGATCCCCTCACGAGAGGCTGGCACGATGCGGAAACTGATCTTCGGCATGAACGTGACCCTGGACGGCTACATCGCCGCGACCGGCGACGACATCGGCTGGAGCGGGCCGCCGGACGACGAGCTGTTCCGGTGGTGGCTCGACCAGGAGCTGGCGAGCGATCTGACGCTGTACGGGCGCAAGCTGTGGGAGGCGATGAGCTCCTACTGGCCGACCGGCGACCAGCAGCCCGGCGCCACCCCGGCGCAGATCGAGTTCGCGCGGAACTGGCGGGACACGCCGAAGGTGGTGTTCTCCTCGACGATCGACAAGGTCGGCTGGAACACCCGCCTGGTCACCGGCGACGCGGTCGCCGAGATCTCCCGGCTCAAGGCCGAGGACGGCGGGCCGGCGAGAGTGGGTGGTGCGACGCTGGCCGGTGCGGCCGTGCGGGCCGGGCTGGTCGACGAGTACCAGATCGTCACCCATCCGGTCCTGGTGGGCGGCGGCACGCCGTTCCTCACCGCGCTGGACAGCTGGGTGAACGTGAACCTCGTGGAGTCGCGGACGCTTCCCGGCGGCGTGGTGCTGGCCCGGTACGAGACGAGGCGATGAGCACGGTCCGCCGGCGACGCCGGCGGGGCTGGGGTGATCACAGTGTCGGAGGCAGGTCCAGCCACGGTGTGCCGGTGACCTCGAATCCGGTGAGCTCGGCGATCTTCCCGTCGGCGATGCGCAGGACCGCGATGTTCAGCAACCGGTACTCCGGATCACCGGGAGTGCGCAGGTACAGCGCGGCGGCCGGCATGCGGTTGACCGTCGTGGCGACGCCGCGCCAGTCGTCCTTGCCGCGCCGGAAGAGCCCACCGGCGACCCAGCCGTCCACCGCGTCCTTGGCCGTCCTGACCACGGCCCCCGGATCGGGCAGCATCGCGAAGCGCAGGTCGTCGCGCAGCAGGGCCGTCAGCCCGTCGAGGTCGTTGCGCTCGTGGGCGTCGATGTAGGACTTCAGCACCCGGCGCTCGTCATCCGACAGCTCGTGGGTGGCGGGGCTTCGCCAGTCGAGGCGGCGGCCGGGCAGCTGCTCGCGCATCGTCACGCGCGCCCGCTGCAGCGCGCTGGTCACCGACGCGACGGTCAGCTCGAGGGCGCCGGCGGCCTTCGACGCCGGCCAGCCGAGGACGTCGCGCAGGATGAGCACCGCCCGCTGCCGCGGCGGCAGGTGCTGGACGGCGACGACGAACGCCAGCTCGATCGTCTCCCGCGCCACCACCGATTCCTGCGGGTCCTCGGGGAGCATCCGGTCGGGGTACGGCTGCAGGTGAGGCACTTCGGAGTCGGGCAGCTCGGACGGCACGGCCGTGCGGTCGCTCCGCTTGTCCAGGAAGTCGAGGCAGACGTTGGTCGCGATCCGGTACAGCCAGGTCCGCAGCGCGGCGTGGCCCTTGAACGTCTCCCGCTTGCGCCACGCCCGCAGGAACGTCTCCTGCGTCATGTCCTGGGCGTCCTCGTAGTTCGCGAGCATCCGGTAGCAGTGCACCTGCAGCTCGCGCCGGTGACGCTCCGTGATGAGCGCGAACCGCGTCGGATCGCCGGAGCGGACCGCCGAGAGGAACGTGGCCTCGTCGGCGCCCAGCGGCCTGGCGTCGGTCATGGTCGTCGATCCTTCCACCGGTACGAGGGGGCTACCAGAACTGACGACGTGGCGGCGGATTTCTGATCGGTGCGGGGCCGCCGTCCACCTCGTCCAGCCCGGTCGAATCGGGTGGACCGTTCTGCCGGATCGGCCGCGGGATGCGACAGTGAACGGTGTGGATCTGTCTCGGGCGGAACCAGCTCCGGACGGGACACCCGCGGTACCCGACGTCGAGCCGGCCGGAATCATGGCGTCGCTGCGTCGTCGTGTCCGCGCCGCGTGCGCGGAAGCCGGGATCCTCGTGGAAGACCGGGCCCGGCTGGTGCTGGCGGTCACCCTCCTCGCCGAGCCCGTCCTCGACCGCGGTGGACGGGTCGGCCTCGAAGCCGCGGTGGCCGGGGGCGTGCTCACCCTCGGCGTCCGGCTGCCGGAACCGGTCAGCCGGCTGCGGGCCGGCGCTCTGCCCCAGCCGGGCCTCGCGACCGAAGACGGCAGCGTCACTTGGCAGCTCGTCACCGGCGACCGGCCGATCCCCGTGCCCGCCGACGACGACCGGGCGAGCCGGCAGGAGATGCTCGCCCTGACCAGCCGCGCGGACACGCTCGCCCGGGAACAGCGGGACCTGCGGGACGAGCTGGCCGAGACCAACAGCGGCGTGCTCGCCATGTACGTCGAGCTCGAACAACGCGACGAGCAGCTCCGCCACGCCCACGCCCGGATCTTCCAGGAACTGGAGGACGCGCTGCGGCCGCCTCCCCCGGCCGTCCCGGGACTGGAGCTGGGCGTCCGCTACTCCCCGACCGAGCCGGACTCCCCCACCGGCGGCGACCTCTACGACTGGTTCGTCCTGCCCGACGGCCGGCTGCACGTGACGCTCGTCGACGCCGTCGGCCACGGCGTCGCCTCGACCAGGGACGCCCTCACCGTCACCCACGCCATCCGCACCCTGGCCCTGGAGGGCCACCCCTTCCAGGACCTGATCGCCCACACCTCGCGCACCCTCGCCACGATCGCCCCGGACCTCATGGCGACCGCGCTGCTGGCCCGGATCGACCCCGTCACCGGCCACACCCGGCTCGCCAACGGCGGCCACCCCGAACCCGTCCTGGCCGACGCCTCGGGCGGCACGCGGCTGCTCCGTCCTCCGGTCGTCGGCCGCGGTGTCGGTTTCCCGGCCCCCGGCAGCCCGTGCCTCGTCGACGTGGACCTGGTGCCGGGGGCCACCTTGCTGCTCTACACCGACGGGCTCGTCGAGTCCCGCAAGGACATCACCGAGGGCCAGGACCGCCTGCTGGAGGTCGCCCGCACCCACGCCGACCACCCGGCGGCAACCTTGCCGCGCGAGATCGTCACCCGGATGCACGACATCGTCGTGCACGCGGACGACACGGTGCTCCTGGCCATTCGCCGGCCGGCCGATCCGCGGCTCCGCACCTGAGTCGAACTCGCCGGGGTGGTTGCGGACCGTTCCCGGGGTGAGGCCGAGCGCGAGGGATTCCGTCGCCGGGGGCGTGCGGCTGTGGTCGTCAGCGCGCCCCGGCGGGCGGGCCGGTGTACTGAGCCTTGCCGAAGGCGAGGATCAGGTAGCCGATGATGGAGAACAGGAACAGCCCGAAGAACCCGAAGACCCCGCTCTTGCCGAACGCCTTCGCGACGTCGATCGAGACGATGATCGCGACGATCAGGTTGACCAGCGGGATCAGCAGCAGGAGCAGCCACCACCCGGACCGGCCGGCGATCTTCAGCAGGATGTAGACGTTGTAGATCGGGATGATCGCCGCCCAGCCGGGCCTCCCGGCCTTCGTGAACACCTTCCACAGCGCGATGATCGTGATCACGGCGAAGATCAGGCCCGAACCGAACCCGAGCCCGGGACCGAAGACGGACGGCGCATTGTCGTTGTTCATGAAGCGGGAAGGTCCTTCCAGGAGCGGCAGCCAAGTCGGGTGACCTTAGCGTCGGCCGATCCGGATCGCCGCATTCGGGCGGTCGGTTCCGAACGTGTCGCCCGAAGACGACCCGAGTGGTGCCGCGTCAGGCCTCGTCCGCCGCTTCGGCGAGGAGCCGGGCGAGCTCCGCCGGCTTGGTGTGCATGGGCCAGTGACCGGAGTCGATGTCGACGTACTCGAGGTGTTTGACCTTCGGGAGCTCGGCCACCTCGCCGGCGTCGACCAGTTCCTTGGCCTGAGCCGGGCTGAATTCGGGACACACGAGCACGACCGGCACGTCGAAGCGCCGCTCGTCCGTCAGCCGCACGATCCCCTTCGCCACCCCCTCGGGAACGGGGATCGCGGCGGCCGCGAATCCGCGCCGGGCCTCCTCGTCGAGGTCGGCCGAGTCCGGTCCCTCGAACGGGGCCCAGCCGGGGAAGGGCATGGCGCCGTCCCGCAGCTCGAAGAAGTCGGCGTAGGGCTTCCCGTCACCGGTCGGGAAGCCGCCGATGAGGACGACCTTGGCGACCTTCTCCGGCCGCGCGTCGGCGGCCAGCCACGCCAGGGCGCAGGCGGCCGAGTGCCCGGCGACCACCGGCGTGCCCGCGGCCGAGTCCACGGCGGCGAGCACGGCCGCCACCTGGTCCTCGAGCGTGGCGGAAGCCGAGCCGTCGCCCTGGCCCGGCAGCGTCAGCGGCACCGGGTTGTGGCCGAGCGAGCGGAGCGTGGACGCGACGTCGTCCCAGACGGATCCGTCGAGCCACAGGCCGCCGATGAGCAGGACGTCCATGATCGGTTTCTCCCTTGTTCCCGCGCGGCCGGTCGCCGCGGCGCTTCGGCCCGTCACGCTATAGCCAATTCCGGACAATCGGCTTCCGGTTCGGCAAAAGACCGGTTAGCCTGCCCGAGGTGCCCAGCGACCTCAGCCCGACCGCGCGGGCACTGCGCGCCCTCGAGATCCTCCAAGTCCGTCCGGGTGCGACGGCCGATCAGCTCGCCGAGGCGCTGGGCGTGACGGAGCGCGCCGCCCGCCGGTACGTCGGGATCCTCCGGGAGGCGGGCATCCAGGTCGAGTCGGCCCGCGGGCCGCACGGCGGGTACCGGCTCCGGCGGGGAACGCGGTTGCCGCCGATCGTGTTCACCCAGGCCGAAGCCCTCGGGCTGGTGATGGCGGTGCTCGACGGCCAGCCGGCCGCCACCGACGTCGACGACCTCGTCGGGGAGGCCCTCGGCAAGGTCATCCAGGCGCTGCCCGAGAACGTCGGCCGGCAGGCGGCCGCGCTGCGCGAGCACGCCTCGGCCGCACCCGACCGGCGCTCCGCCCGCCCCGATCCCGCCACCACCAACGCACTCGTCACCGCCGTCGCGGCCCGGCGCCGGGTGCTCATCACCTACCGCGGCGAAAGCGGCAGCGAGTGGGAGTCCGAAGTGGACCCGTGGGCGGTCGTCGCCCGCCACGGGCGCTGGTACCTGCTGTGCCACTCCCACCGCGCGGACGCGATCCGCACCTACCGCGTCGACCGGGTCCGCGCGGTCGAGCAGACCACCCGCGAGTTCGAGCCGCCCGGCGACCTCGACCCGGTGGCGGTGCTGGAGGAAAACCTGGGCAGCGGCTGGAAGTTCCCCACCCGTGTCGTGTTCCACGCCCCGCCGGCCGACGTCGCGCCCTGGATCGGGCCGCCGATGGGCCGGCTCCACCCGGCCGAAGACGGGTGCGTTCTCGTCGGCAGCACCAACAACCCGGCCATGTACGCGCAGGAATGGCTGGCGGCCATCCCGTTCGGCTTCCGTGTCGAGGGTGGTGACGAGCTGCGTGCCGCGGTCGCCGCGGTCTCGACGCGCTTCGCCGCGGCACTGAACCCGAAGGACGCCGGTCAGGAAGCGTGACGGCCCTGGGCGACGCCGGCGAAGAACGTGCGGCCGCCCATGGTCATCGCCGGCTGGAACTCGCTCATCAGCTGCGCCCGGATCGACGAGCCGGCGAACCGTGGCTCGAGCTGGAACTCCGCGGCGATCGACCACCAGGTGACCGGGACGACGCCGGAGAGCACCATGCGCTGGATCGCCGTGTCGTGGGCTTCTTTGCTGGTGCTGGCGGTCGCGTCGGCCACCACGTACGTCTCGTAGCCGGCGCGCAGCGCACCCAGGGCCGTCTGCAGGACGCACCCGTCGGTGGCGATCCCGCCGATCAGCAGCCGGCGGCGGCCGGTGGCCTCGACCGCGGCCCGGAAGGCGGGGTCGAGGAACGAGTCGAAGGCGGTCGCACGTTCGATGACCGGCTGGTCGCCGAGCGCGGCGAGCAGCTCGGGGTAAAGCGGCCCGGACGGCTTCGCCGGCTCGCCGTTGGTGACGACCAGGCCGGCGCCGTAGAGCTTCGCGGTTTTGGCCAGGCCGACCACGTTGTTCACGTGCTCGCGCAGGTCGTGCGAGCGCAGGAGGTTCGCGAAGCCGACGGCGTGGTCGACGAGCACGACGGTCGCGTTGTCCGGGGACAGGGGTTCGAGGTTCATGCCGGTTCCTTTCGGGTGAGGTCGATGGCGGAGCGGACGGCGGGGGCGATCTCGCGGCCCAGGCGGCGCACGGATGCGCGCACCCGGCCGGGCGGCAGGCCACCCCAGTCGGCGAGGAGCTGCACGCGGTCGTAGCCGACGACGTCGTGCAGCCGCACGAGCTTGTCCGCCACGTGCTCGGACGTGCCGATCATCAGCGGCCGGTCCGGTCCGGTGCCGTCGGTGAAGTCCTGTTGCGACACGGCGTACCCACCCCCGCCGGGGCGCTTGGGCCGCATGAAGTCGTGGTAGTGGCGGTAGGTCGAGGCCGCCTCCTCCGCCGAGCCCGCACCGAAGTAGTGCACGGCGACGCCGACCCGGAGCCGGTCGCCGTGGCCGGCCTGCCGCCCCGCGGCGCGGTAGAGGTCGGCCAGCTGCCGCAGGTGCCCGGGGTTTCCGCCCAGGTAGCCGAGGATCAGGGGCAGCCCGAGCGCGCCGGCCCGCGCCACGCTCGAGGGCGAGCCGCCGGCGCCGATCCAGATCGGGAGGGACGCGCTGCGGGGCACCACAGTCGCCCGGTCCAGCGGTGGCCGGTGCCGTCCGTGCCAGGACAGCACGGGTTCGTCGCGCAGCCGCAGCAGCAGTTCCAGTTTCTCGGCGAAGACCTCGTCGTACCGGGCGATGTCCACTCCGAACAGCGCGAAGGGTTCCGGGTAGGCGCTGCGCCCGGCGGTGATCTCCGCGCGTCCGGCGCTGAGCAGGTCCAGCGTCGCGAAGTCCTGGTACACCCGGACCGGGTCGTGCACGCTGAGCACCGTCACGCCGCTGGTCAGCCGGATCCGGGAGGTTCGCGCGGCGACGGCGGAGAGCACGGGCACGGGCGACGACACGGCGAAGTCCCCGCTGTGGTGCTCGCCGACGCCGAAGACGTCGAGGCCTTCCTCGTCGGCCTGCACCCCGAGTTCCACGATCTGCGCCAAGCGGGCGGCTTCCGTCACCTCCCGGCCGTCCACCGTCCGCGGCTGCCGGTCGGCCAGGGTCGCCACGCCGATCTCGACGCTCATCGCCGGCCGGCCCGCGTGACGGTTTCGTCGTCGACCGGGATCCCGCCGCCGCGGCCCTCGGCACGCCAGGTGCCGCCGAAGAAGCTGAGCTCGTTCGTGCGGGTGGGTGGGGGCATGGCAGCTCCTGACGTCGCGGAATCTGGAAGGGGTCTTCCGGTTTACTTACGGTACGCTATCCGGAAGACCCCTTCCAGATCGAGCGGAGTGAGCCATGCCACCCGGCCCCCGGCGGCCCCGCGCGGACGCGGCGCGCAACCACCAACGCCTGCTGGACGCCGCGGCCGAGGTCTTCGGCGAGGCCGGCATCGACGTGCCGATGAGCGAGGTGGCCCGGCGCGCCGGGGTCGGCATCGCGACCTTGGCGCGCAACTTCCCGGCGCGCGAAGACCTGATCGCGGCCGTCTTCGGCGCCGCGATGACCGCCTACGCGGACACCGCGGCCGCCGCGGCGGCCGACCCGGACCCGTGGCGGGCGTTCTGCGGCTTCATCGAGTACGTCTGCCGCATCCCGCGGCGCGACCGCGGGTTCGGCCAGGTGCTGACGACGATGTTCCCCGGGGTCGAGGCGCTCGAATCGGAACGCCAGCGCGGGCTGCGCGAGTTCATCCGCCTGGTGCGCCGGGCCAAGGAGGCCGGCGGCCTGCGCCCGGACTTCTCCCCCCACGACCTGCCGTTGATCATGCTGGCGACGGGCGGGGTGACCCGCGCCGGCACCCCGGCCCTGGCCGCGGCGGCCGACCGGCTCGTCGGCTACCTCCTGCAGGCGTGCGCGGCCGGCAACACCGGCCCACTGCCCGGTTCGCCGCCGCCACGGGAGCTTTACCGGGCCCTGGAGATCAGCCGGCCGGGCTGAGCACGGCCGGCTGACGGCCCGCCCCGTGACGCTGCCGGAGGCCGGTCGGTTGCCTCGTCTTCCGGTGTTTTCGCTCGCATCGTTGTCCGTGGTCAAGCCGCGTTCGGTGGTCGTAGGCTCGGCTCTGTGAAGTCGGGCCGCAAGGCGGAAACCACCGCCGGAAAGACTCGCCCGGCCGGCAAGCTCGCTCGGGCGAGAAAACGCTGGCCCAGCGGCCTCTGGGCGCTCGACGGCCCCTGGCTGCCACCCGGCGACGACGCGCGTCCGGCCGGTGCCGTGACCGTCCCGGCTCACATCCGACGGCGGCTGGGGGCGGCGTCGCTCACCGGTCTGGCAGCTGCCGGACTCGTGGTCTTCGGCGGGCAGTACCTGCACACCCTCGACGTCGCGGCCACCCGGGCGCACGCTTCCGACATCACCGTCACCGGCCGCGTCGTCGACCTGCGATCCGCATCCTTCGAGCTCGCCTACCCGGTGGGCGACGGCAAGCGGCTGATCTGGCTGCCACAGCGCAGGGCCGAGCCCCACGGTCCCGGTGACCAGGTCGAGGTCGTGTACTCACCCGCCGATCCGCTTCAGGTCCGCTATCCCGAGGACATCATCATGGACCGGGTCGGCCTGCTGGCAGGCATCATGTCGATCGTCGCCGGAACGGCGGGCACGATCGCCGCGATCCGGTTCGGTGTGCTGTGGTGGGACCGCAGGCGAGCCGTTCTCCGGACCGGATGGCGCCCGGCCGGCTTGGACCTGACCGAGCCCGGCGCCGTCCTGGCGGACTTCGCCGACGGCAGCCGCATCCGGTTGCGCCCGTCCGCTGGCCTGTCACGCACGTACTCCCGGCTGGCCGAAGTTCCCGGGCGAACCGGGTTTCTCGCCGGCAGCGACACAACGATGGTTCTGCTCACCGGGTTGCCGGACGAGAGCTGGCTGATGCTGCCGGTGCGGGCCGTCACGGAACGCTGGCTGCCCCGAACCTCGGGGCGCGCCACCGCGAAACCGCCGAGATCCGGGACAAGCACGCCCGCCGTCCACGCCGTCGTGAACAGTTCACGCTCCCGGCGTCGGTGACCGAAAGATGCCGACAGCCGGCTCCGTTCACGACATCGGTCAAATACGCAGGTAACCCCCTTTGTGGCACGGATTCTCGCGGAATTGCCGACCATTGTCGCTTGTGGACGGGACGTGGAGCGGCAATAGTCGCCGGGCAGCTGAATCGAACCTCCGAATTGCGTCCGATTCAGCCGAGTCTGATTGATTTGGGCCTTACGACCAGGGAGCTGCATATGCGGCGTTCGTCGTTGATATTCCGTCCGGTGGTGCTCGCCGCGGTCGGCGGTCTGGTGCTGGCCGCATCGGCTCAGCCCGCGGCCGCGGCCGCTCCCCCGGCGAGCGCGGACACCACGTCGCAGGCGGTGATCGTGGTGCTGGGCGACCAGCTCGCGGCGGCACCGCCGACGAAGGCCGCGTCCGGGAACAGACGCGACCAGGCGACCAAGGCGCAGAACGCGGTTCTGGGCAAGCTCACCGGACCGGCACCGGCGAACGTCAAGCACTTCGCCGTCGGCAACGCCTTCTCCGCGACCGTCAGCCCCGCGCAGGCGGCCGCGCTCGCGCAGGACCCGGCGGTGGCGTCGGTGTTGCCGGACAGCAAGGTCACGCTGCCCGCGCCGAGCACGCCCGCGGCGGGGGCGAGCGGGGCGGCGCCGAAAGCGCAGCCCCGGTCGTCGTCGGCGCCCGGCGCGATCTGCCCGTCCGACCCCGCGAAGCCGCTGCTGGAGCCGGAGGCGCTCACCTCGATCCACGCCTACAGCACCGACGGCTCGAAGAGCGCGTCCGATCTCGCCGACGGCTCCGGCGTGAAGGTCGCTTTCCTCGCCGACAACATGGATCCGAACTACGCCGACTTCATCCGGCCGGACGGGTCCAAGGTCTTCTCGGACTACCAGGACTTCTCCGGGGACGGCCCGGCGACCACGGACTCGGGCGCCGAGGCGTTCGGCGACGCGTCGTCGATCGCCGCGCAGGGCACCGTGGTGCACGACCTCTCGAAGTTCGTCAACCAGGCGCACCCGCTGCCGCCCGGCTGCACCATCGTCGTCAAGGGCGTGGCGCCGGGCGCGAGCCTGGTCGGGCTCAACGTGTTCGGCTCGACCGCGACGAACTCGGCGATCCTGCAGGCCATCGACTACGCGGTGACGGTCGACCACGTCGACGTCATCAACGAGTCGCTCGGCCTCAACCAGTACCCGGACGCCAGCTCGCGCGAGCTGTTCCAGGTGTTCAACGACGAGGCCGTCGCCGCCGGCGTCACGGTCACCACCTCCAGCGGCGACGCGGGCACGACGTCCACCATCGGCAGCCCGGCCACCGACCCGCTGGTCATCTCCGCCGGCGCGACCACGGACAACCGGCTGTACGCGCAGACCACTTACGCCGCTTTCCCGTTCTCCAACGGCAAGTGGGTCAGCGACAACATCTCCGCACTGTCCTCTTCGGGCATCACGCAGAACGGCCGCACGATCGACCTGGTCGCGCCCGGTGAGGGCAACTGGGCCGACTGCGAACCGGGCTACGCGGAGTGCCGGACGTTCCAGTCGCCGCCGCAGGGCGCGGACCTGGAATCCTTTGGTGGCACCAGCGAATCGGCGCCGCTGACCGCGGGCGTCGCGGCGCTGGTCATCCAGGCCTACCGCGGCACGCACCACGGCGCGTCGCCGACGCCGGCCCTGGTCAAGCAGCTGATCACCGGCACCACGCGCGACCTCGGCCTGCCGGCCGACGAGCAGGGCTCCGGCCTGCTGGACGCGCGCGCGGCCGTCGAGGCGGCCACGACCGCGCCCGGCACCACCGGCGCCCCGGCCGGCGTGTCGTCGAACATCGCGCTCTCGACCGACCAGCTGACCCTCGAAGGCGCACCCGGCAGCACGCAGACCGCGACGGTCAAGGTGTCGAACATCGGGACCAAGCCGCTCACGGTGTCCGCCGGCACGCGCGGGTTCGCGACGTCGTCGACGCAGACGCAGACCGTGCCGTTCGACTCGGCCAAGCTGCCGACGTTCACCTACTACAACGGCGCGCAGTGGGCGCAGAAGACGGTGAAGTTCAGCGTCCCGCCGGCCACCGACCGGCTGCTGTCGAGGATGGCGTGGCAGGGCAGTCCCAAGACGGTCAACGGCGCCCCGGTCACGCCGGTGGTGCGGCTGACGCTGCTCGCGCCGGACGGCACGTTCGTCGCGAACAGCCGCCCGCAAGGTGGTGCGGCGACGGCGAACTACGCCAACGTCGACGTCCGGCACCCGGCCGCGGGCACCTGGACGGCGGTGCTGTACTCGGTCGCGGGCGCGTCCGGCTACACCGGTGACGTCCAGCTGGCCGCGGACGCGCAGCGCGCGGTGCCCTACGGCCAGGTCTCACCGCAGATCCTGAACCTGGCCCCGGGCCAGACCAAGCCGGTCAAGATCGCCCTGCCGACCCCGGCCTCGGGCGGCGACGCGGACTACTCGGTGACCTTCGGCAGCTCCGACGGCCACCAGACGTCCGTGTCGGCGGTGCTGCGCTCGCTCATCCCGACTGGCAACGGTCCGGGGACGTTCAGCGGCACCATCACCGGCGGCAACGCCCGCGCGGTCTCGCCGGCGCAGACGTTCAGCTACGAGTTCGACGTGCCCCGGGGCAAGAAGGACCTCGACGTCGCCGTGCACCTGTCCGACCCGGGCACGGTCCTCGACGGCGTCCTCGTCGACCCGAACGGTGAACTCGGCGACGTCAACAGCACCATCTCCCTGGCCTCGCCGACGACCGTGTCACAGGGCCCCGGGCTGCAGCTGACCGACGCGAACCCGCTGCCCGGGCGCTGGCACCTGGTGCTCGTGGTGCAGAACCCGGTGACGGGCAAGGAACTGCAGCAGCCGTTCACCGGCACGGTCGCCTTCGACCGGGTCTCGGTGTCCGCGCCCGCGCTGCCCGGCGGCGGCAAGCTGGCCGCGGGCCAGGCGGTCACAGTGCCGGTGACCGTGCACAACACCGGCGTCGAACCGATCGCGATCGGCGTCGACGCCCGCACCAACACCACGCAGACGCTCCAGCCGGTCCCGGTCGGCGGCCAGACCGAGGTGGACCTGCCCGAGCCGGGCTCGATCGCGCCGGTCTACGAAGTGCCGCCGGACACGAGCAAACTGACGGTGGCCACGTCGTCGACCGTGCCGGCCCAGGTCGAGCTGCAGGGTTCGGCCGCGGGGATCGACGTGTTCGGTGACCTGAAACGGGCCCAGGGCGGCAGCACCGTCTCGGTCGCCACGATCGGGGAGAAGAAGGGTTACGTCACCAAGGGAATCTGGTTCGCCGACGTGCAGGAGCTCGGCCCGTTCGGACCGGCCGGCGCCCCCGCCGGGCACGCGAGCTACACCTCGTCCCTGGTGACCGCCGGCTTCGACCACGCCGTGACCTCGTCCACCGGAGACCCGTACGACCAGGCGATCGACCCCGCCGGCACCGGCGGCACCCCGGTGATCATCCAGCCGGGCGGGACCGCCACCGTCCAGGTGACGATCACCCCGTCCGGCGCCCGCGGCACCGACGTCACGGGCCACCTCAACCTGGTGACCGTCCCGACCCTGCCGACCGGCTCGACCGGCCTGCCGGAGGAGGGCACCGGCGAGGTGATCGCGACCCTGCCCTACCACTACCGGATCGGCTGACCCGGGCGGCACGACGGGCCGCCGGTTCCTGAGTGGAACCGGCGGCCCGTCGCCGTCCGGAACGGCCGATCGACGGTGCTTGGTGCGGCTCACCGCAACGCCGGTGTGCCCGGCGAGGACCGTTCACCCCTGATCCGCCGGAGAACCGGTTCTCCGGCGGATCAGCGAGCACGCCGGTGGCGGCCAGTTCGGCGTGCCCGTGGACATTGCCCTTCCCCGGCGGTGAAGCCGGGATGGGCTCACCCGTCGGCGAGGCGCTGGATGATGGCGCTCAGCCAGGCCTGCAGGCCGGTGCGATCACCGAGTTCGGCACGCAGCACCCGGCGGCGAGTCGACACACCCAGCACGAAGGCGTCGATCGCCGCCGCCCGGTTGCGGGCTTCCGCGTCGTCCAGGCCGCTGTCGCGCAGGTAGCGGTGCAGTGGTTCCAGCGAGTTCGCGTCCAGGAACCCGGCCAGCGCCTCCGCCGCCTCCGGGCGTTCGCCGGACGCCCGTTGCAGCACCAGCAGCGGGTCCTCCCCCGGCTCACCGAACCAGCGCTCGACGATGCTCGCCGCGAGACGCGCGCCCAATGTGGCACGGTCGCCGTCGAAGGACGTCGAGACCGGGATCTCCACCCGGGTGGCCGCCAGGAAAAGGCCGTCCTTGCCGCCGAAGTAACGCGTGATCAGGTTGGGCGACACCCCGGCCGCGTCGGCCACGCCCTTGACCGTGATCGCCGTGTACCCGTGCCGCGCGAACTGGCGTCGCGCGTGCTCCAGGATGCGCTGCCTGGTGGCCGCGGCGTTGCGCGAAGTCATGTGTACGAGCATACACATGATGTGTATCGTCGTACACATGGCTGACGAACTGCGGGAACGCCTCCGGCGGACACGGCGTGTCCCGACCCCCTGGGACGACGACAGGACACGCGGCATCACGGGCTCCCACCTCGACGACCTGCTTCGCCGCTGGGCCGACGGGTACGACTGGGACGTCCACGAGCGCCGCATCGCCGAACTGCCCTGGGCGACGGTGCCGGCCGAGGGCACCGAGCTGCGGGTGATCCACCAGCGGTCCGCCGATCCCGGTGCCCCGGTCCGTCGTGCTCCTGCACGGCTGGCCGGACTCGGTGCTGCGCTTCGAGCGCGTCCTGCCCCTGCTCACGGACGTGCACGTGGTGGTACCCGCGCTGCCGGGCTTCCCGTTCGCCGCCCCGCTCACCACGGCGGGCATGTCGGTCAACCGGATCGCGGCGATCGTCGCGGCCGCCCTGGCCGAGCTCGGCTACGCGCGGTACACCGTGTCCGGCGGCGATGTCGGGGGCACCGTCGCGGAGATCCTCGCCGGCGAACACCCGGACCGGGTGACCGCCCTGCACCTCACGAACGTCGCGCCGCTGCGTGCGCTCACGGCCGACCCGGCGAAGCTCGCCCCGGACGCGGCGGCCTACCTCGCCCGGTCGGCGCAGTGGTTCCGCAGCGAGGGCGGGTACATCGCCGAGCAGTCGACGCGGCCCAGCACCCTCGCCGTCGCCCTCGGCGACTCCCCCGCCGGCCTCGCGGCGTGGATCGCCGAGAAGCTGGAGTCCTGGTCCGACGAGTCGGCGTTCACCCCGGACGAACTGCTCACCTGGGTCTCCGCCTACTGGGTCACCGGCACGATCGGCACCTCGTTCGCCACGTACACCGAACCGGGCACCCTCCCGGACCGGGTCGGCACGCCGACCGTGCTGTCGGTGTTCCCGCACGACCTCAAGCCGGAGCCGCGCAGCTACGCCGAGGCGTTCCTGAACGTGCGCGAGTACGTGCGGCACCCGGCCGGTGGCCACTTCGCGGCCTGGGAACAACCCGCGGCCTACGCCGCCGACGTCCGCCGAGCGGTCAAGCTGGGCAGCTGAGCTCATGGCCGGTGCGCTTGACGCCCGGATCACCGGCGCGGTCTGGACCTCTCCCCAGGTGCGGCAGGGCGCCGAGATACCGGTACAGGTCCCGGTCGTCGTGACAGTTCGGGACGAGGAGCGACGGCGGCGTTGAGAGCGACGGTGGACTCACCCCGCCGGGTAGCCGGGCCGACCGGGACCGGGCCGGCGGGACCGGGAATCATCTCCCCATGCCCACCTCCTCACCTCGGGCGCGGGTCCAGCGGACCGAACGCTGGTTCCTCCGGCGCGGGACCCCGACGATGATCGCCGGGTACGGCTTCACCGAGCACGTCCTGCCCCGGATGCTGCCCGCGCTGGTCTTCGTCACGCTCGCGAGCCTCGCCTGGCTCGTCCCGCTCAAGACCGCCGGCTCGGGCCGCTGGGTCCTGCTCGGTGTCGTCGTCGCCGTGACCCTCGCGGCCTGGGTGACGATCTCGCTGTTCGTCCGGCGCCTCCCCCGCTTCTCCCGCGCCGCGACCGTCGCCATCCTGGTCACCTACGCCGCGATGCCGGTCGCCGTCCCGCTGCTGCAGCTCGCCTTCGACGGCGCCATCACCCTCCCCGGCGCCCGGGCGCTGGGCGTGCTGGCGTTCCTCGTGTTCTTCGCCGCCGTCTTCGCGGCCACCAGCCTCGCCACGACCTACGGCTTCGGCACCCTCGTGCGCCAAGCCGTCAAACAGGCGATCACCGACCTCCGCAACAGCGTGCAGGTCCTCGGCCGGGCCCTGCCGGTCCTGCTGTTCGTCACCCTGTTCCTCTTCTTCACCGGCGAGCTGTGGCAGCTGATGAACCAGCTCGCCTGGTGGCGCCTCGCGCTGGTCGTCGCCCTCTTCGGCGCCGTCACCGTCCTCGCCGCGGCCGCCCGCCTCCGGGAGGAGATCGGCCGGGTCGAACAGGACTTCAGCCCGTCCATGCTGACCGCCGCCTGCGCCGGCACCCCGCTCGCCGCCGTCACCATCGACGGCCCCGTCCGTGCGGTCAGCCTCAACGGACGCCAGAAACGCAACCTGCTGCTGATGCTCGCCACCCGCCAGCTCGTGCAGGCCGCGGTCATCGGCCTCGCCTTGTTCGCCTTCTTCGTGCTCCTCGGCGTGATCATCGTGACCCCCGCCGCGGCCGAACAGTGGATCGGCCACCCGCCGGCGACCTCGCCGCTGCTGCCCGGCGTCCCGGTCGCCCTGCTGCGCAACGCCACCCTGCTCGCGGGCTTCGGCAGCATGTACTTCGCGGTCACGTCGATGAGCGACACCGAGCACCGCAAGCAGTTCTTCGCCCCGATCATCGACGAGATCGAGCGCACCCTGGCCGTCCGCGCCGTCTACCTGACCCTCGACACGAGCACCGTCACGGCGTGACGGCGACGCCGCCGCCCCGTCGGCGCCACGCGGACGGGGTCTCCCCGCGAGCGCGCTTGAACGCGACGCTGAAGGCGAACGCGTCGTCGTAGCCGACCTGGCGGGCGACGACCGCGACCGTGTCCCCGGTGTCGCGCAACGCATCCGCGGCCAGTGTCATCCGCCAGTCCGTCAGGTACGTCAAGGGCGGCCGGCCCACCGCCGCGCGGAACCGGGCCGCGAACGCGGCGCGCGAGAGCCCGGCTTCGGCGGCCAGCGCGGCCACGGTCCAGCGGCGCGCCGGCTCTTCGTGGAGCGCGCGCAGGGCACGGCCGAGGTGCCGGTCGGCCAGCGCGTGGTACCAGCCGGGCGGCGGCTCGCCCGAGGTGGCGCTCCACGCCCGCAACGCCAGCACGAGCACCAGGTCCACCAGCCGGTGGAGCACGGCGTCCTGCCCCGGTTCGTCGCGGGCGGCTTCGGCGGTGAGCAGCGCGAGCGCCGCGCCGGTGCGCTCCCCGGCGGGGACGACCACGACCGGCGGCAGCAGCTCCAGCAACCGCTCCCCCACGTCGCCGTGGAGCGCGCAGGTCCCCCGGACCAGCGTGGTGGCACCGGGCAGGCCGTCACCGTAGGTCCGGGGCCCGATGCGCTGCCGGGCAGCCGATCCCGCCTCGCCGAGGACGTGCTTGCGCCCGTCCGCGATCACGACCTGGGCCGGGGTCTCCGCGCTGTCCGCGACGGTGTACCCGCCGGCGCCCTTGACCAGGGCGAGCCCGCCCGCCGGGAGCACCCACCCACGGCCGCCGGATCGCAGGTGCGCGGGACCGCCGAGCGAGGCGAGCAAGGTGATCAGCCCCGGCTCGCCGGACTCGGCGAAGGTCAGCGACCAGGGCGGCCGCCGGACGAGCTGCCGCACCTCGGTCGTGCCGGCCCGGGCCCGGCGCAGCAGGTCGCTCAAGACGTCCACAAGGGCGCAGAGTAGACGTTCACAAAGCTATCGGCGACCAATTCCCATGGATCGTCTCGCCGCGGTCCGCTTCGATCAGGACCATGACGACCACCCTCATCCTCGGCGGCACCGGCAAGACCGGCCGCCGCGTCGCCCACCACCTGCGCCGCGCAGGCCACCCGGTGCGGACGGCGGCGCGCACCGGCGGCGACGTCGCCTTCGACCTCGGCGAGCCCGCGACCTGGGCGCCCGCCCTCGACGGCGCCGTCGCCGCGTACGTCGTCGAACCGGCGCTGCAGACCGGCGCGGGCCGAACGCGCATCCGCCGGTTCGCCGAAGCCGCGGTCGCGGCCGGTGCCCGGCGGCTCGTCCTGCTGTCCGCCCCGGCCGCGGGCCGGCCGGAGCATCCGCTCCACGACGCGGAGCAGGCGATCCGCGAGAGCGGCGCCGAGTGGACCGTCCTGCGGCCGAACTGGTTCGCGCAGAACTTCAGCGAAAGCTTCTGGCGCATGGGAATCCTCGACGGCACCCTGTACCTGCCGACCGGTGACGGCCGCGCCCCGTTCATCGACGCCGAAGACATCGCCGAGGTCGCCGCGGCGGCCTTGACCGGCGACCGGCACCACGGCCGGACCTACGAGCTCACCGGCCCGCGCGCCCTGAGCTTCGGCGAAGCCGTGGCCTTGATCGGCGCGGCCACGGGCCGCGCCGTCCGGCACGTCGACCTCACCCCGGAAACGTTCACCGAGCGCCAGATCGCCGCCGGCGTCGCTCCCGAGACCGCGCGACTGCTCGCCGGGGTGCTCACCGAAGTCCGCGAAGGCGGCCTCGGCACCACGCCGACCGGCGACGTCGAACTCGCTCTCGGCCGGCCGCCGCGGAGGTTCGAGGACTACGTCACCGAGGCCGCCGCCGCGGGACGGTGGCGGCGGTGACCCGGCCGGGCGGCGTCATCGGGTGGGCGTCGCCGTCCCGATGATCAGCGGGTGCACCACCGAGGGCATCCCGCGCCAGCGCGCCGTGCTCATCTCCTCGATGTCGAACCGCTGCTTGACGAGCGCGACCGTGTCGCGGTCGCACCGGCAGCCCTGCGCGAACGCCGCCCACGGCCCCGCCAGGCGCGTCTGCCGTCGCGCCAGCTTCGGGTCCTCGGCGCGCACGTGCTCGCAGAACAGCAGCCGCCCACCGGGGCGCAGCACCCGCACGAGCTCGGCCAGCACCCGGTCGACGTCGGGCACCGTGCAGAGGACCAGCGTCGACACGACCGTGTCGACGCTGGCGTCCGCCATCGGCAGCGCGTCGGCGGCGGCTTCCACCGGCCGCATCCCGGCGCGTCCCCGCACGCGCTTTTCGAGCCGCCGGTACATCGCCGGGACGGGCTCGGTCAGCACGACCTCCGCCGTCTCCGGGTAGTGCCGGACGTTGAGGCCGGTCCCCGCCCCGATCTCGACCACCCGTCCGTGCGCGCGGCGCAGCAGCTCCGCGCGCCGGCCGGCCAGGCCCTGCCGCTCCCCCCGGCGCAGGAACGGGTCGTACAGTGCCGCTCCGAACCGTTCCCAGAGCCCGTCCCGTGCCCCCACGCTGTCCCCTCCGGCCATCGTTCCTCCTCCGCACCGCTTGTACGACGCAGCACATCAGCCATCGCCTGCCCGCCGCATCACCCGCCCGTGCCATTCCGGGTGCTGGCCGGAATGGGCCACGGCCGCCCGCGCAACGACCTAAGCTGGGGAAATGCCGGGACAGGACCAAGTCGTGCGCTTCACAGGCGGCCCAAACGATCGCCCGATCGCCTGGGCCGCCGTCGGCACGGGCCCGCCGCTGGTCGTCGGCAGCTGGTGGTGCGGGCACCTCGAACTGGACGGGCGGAACCCGCTGTTCCGGCGGTTCGGCGGGCTGCTCGGCGACCGGTTCACGCTCGTCCGCTACGACCGGCCCGGTGTCGGCATGTCCGACCCGGCCGGGCCGCTGGTCACCTCGCTCGCCGAAGAGGTGGACGCGTTGAGCGCCGTCGTCGACGCGGCCGGGGAGAAGGTGAGCCTGTTCGGCGGTTCGTCCGGGGGCTGCGCCGCGATGGCGTACGCGGCGGCCCACCCGGACCGCGTGGAG
>NZ_JBICSQ010000022.1:0-119906 GCF_043197175.1 Amycolatopsis sp. NPDC049252 | reverse complement strand
GTGCCGCCGGCCCGCAGGCCGCCGGGGCGGATCGCGCAGTGGCCGCCGCGGCGGCGACGCCCGCCGATCCGGCGCGTCCCGCCGCCCGGCCCGGCCTGGAGCAGCCGGCCGAGACTTCACGACCCTCGGCGGCACCAGGCCGGCTCCACGCCGTGCCCCGGCCGGTTCGTGCCCCGCGCGCGGCGGCACCGGCGATGCGCCCGGACCGGGAGCCGGATCGTGGGCCGGGTGCCGTCCAGTCCGTCCTGGCCGCCAACCGGCCGCCGCACCGGCGGACCCCGAAGCCGGATGTCACCGTCGTGGAGACGCCGCCCGTCGAGCGGCCACCCGCACCACCGGCACCGCCACCGATCGTCGTGGTGCACGCGCCCGTCGAAGCCGCCGCCGTCCCCGCGTTCTGGGAGCGACGGCAGCTCGGCCGCCTGACCAACCGGATCGTGCGATGAGCGCGGGCACGGCGATCGGCATGGTCAGCGCGTCGCTGCGCAACCTCCTGGTCGGCGAGATGCGGCTGAACCCCGCGCCGGACGTGACGATCCTGGCGCCCGACGAGGCGAGCACGACCAGGCGGGTCAACCTGTTCCTCTACAAGCTGGCCGAGAACGAGTTCCTGAAGAACCAGGACTTCACCGTCAAGGCGGGCACCCCGAACCAGCTGGTGCCGGCACCGCTGTCGGTCAACCTGTTCTACCTGCTGACGCCGTACGCGCCGAACGACCCGCTGGAGGGCAACGCCACCGCGCACCAGATCCTCGGCGAGGCGATGCGGGTGTTCTACGAGAACCCGGTCGTCCCCGCGATCTACCTCGATCCCGGTCTCGCCGACGCCAGGGAGCACCTGCGGATCACCGGCGACCTGCTCGACCCCGAGGAGCTGCGCGGCATCTGGACGACGTTCGCACATCCGTTCCGGCTGTCGGTGATGTACCAGGTGTCCACCGTCCAGCTGGACCGGCTGCCCGCGGCGCAGCGGCCGCTGGCCAACCGCGTGCGCACGGTGGGCGTGCCGGAGGTCAGGGCGCCGCTGGACCTGCCCGTGGTCACCGGCATGACGCCGGGCGCGGGCCCGGCCGGCACCGTCGTCACGTTCACCGGGACGCACCTGGCCGGCTGGCGGGGCATGGTGTCGGTCGGCAACCTGACGGTGCTGCCCAGCCAGCCGCTGACCGCCGACTCGTTCACCGCCACGGTGCCCGCCCTCGGTGCCGGTTTCTACGAGCTGAGGGTGGACGTCGCCCAGCTGACCCGGCGCACGTTCCTGTTCGAGGTGACGCCATGACGGGCTACCGCGACCCCGTCGAGCACCTGGCCGACGAACTCCGCCTGCTGGACCTGCTGATCGGCGTGCGCCTGGCGTCGATGTCGCTGCGCAACGAGGAGTTCCCGGACGGCCAGCCGGCGCGGACGGTCTACATCACCCGGGACGAGGTCGACTGGCTGCTGGCCGACGGCGGGGACATCGCGCCGCCGGTCCGGAGTGTCGCGCTGAAGCAGCTGTCCCTCGAGATCGACGCGAAGGTCGCCGCCGGCGGTGACCTGCCGCTGGTCAGGCTCGGCCGGCTGTTCGGGCTCTCCGCCGTCGAACTCGGTGCGGTGGTCGTGTGCCTCGCGCCGGAGCTGCGCCACAAGTACGACCGCGTGTACGCCTACCTGCAGGACGACATCACCCGCCGTCGCCCCAGCGTCGACCTGATCCTGACGCTGCTGTGCGACACCGAACCGCGGCGGTGGGCGGCCACCGGCCTGTTCACCCCGGCGGCACCGCTGCTGCGGCACGGCATCCTGCACCCGGTCGACGACCCGCAGAGCCCGTCCGGTTCCTCCGACCTGGCCCGGTTCCTGGTGCTGGACCGGCACATCCGCCAGTTCCTGCTGGGTGCCACCGACCTGGACCCGCGCCTGGCCGGCCACGCCCGCATCCACCAGCCGTCCGACGCCGGCACCGCGGACCCCGTCGTCGACCACCTGGCCCGGCTCGCGCCGCGCGTGTGCTACCTGCACGGCCCCGCCGGGGCCGGCAAACTCGACCTGGCCGCCCGGGCCAGCCACCGGATGGGCCTGCCGCTGCTCAGCCTGAACGCCGCCACCCTGCCCGAGCACGATGCCGCCGAGCTGATCCGGCTGACGTTCCGCGACGCGCTGCTGCGCGACGCGGCCGTCAACGTCGCCGACCTGGCGCCGATGCACGAGCCCGCGCTGCGCTCGGCCCTCGAGGACCACCCCCGGCCGGTCTTCCTCACCGGCGAGCCGGACTGGACCGGCACGCTGGAGGTCCACCCGGTCGCCGTGCCACTGCCCGATGCCGGCCGGGCCGTCGAGATCTGGCACCGGCACCTGGCCGCGCACACCGATGCCGCCGCCCGGTGGGCCGCCGAACTCGGCGGCCGCTACCGCCTGCCGCCGGCCCGCATCCGGGCCGCCGTCCGCCTGGCCGACGAGCTACGGCTGGCGCGGCCGCGACCGGGTGCCCTGACGCTCGCCGACGTCGTGGCCGCCTGCCGGCAGCAGTCCGGGCGGACGCTCGGCGGGGCCGCGGTCAAGGCGACCTGCCGTGCCGGGTGGGACGACCTCGTCCTGCCCGCCGACCGCGCGGGCCAGCTGCGCGACATCCGCGACCAGGTCGTGCACCGGCACCGGGTGCTGCACGACTGGGGCTTCGGCGCGAAACTCGGCCGTGGCACCGGCCTGACCGTGCTGTTCAGCGGCGCGCCGGGCACCGGCAAGACGATGGCCGCCGAGGTGCTGGCCGGCGACCTGGACGTCGATCTGTACACAGTGGACCTGGCCGGTGTGGTCAGCAAGTACGTCGGCGAGACCGAACGCAACCTGGCCCGGATCTTCGAGGCGGCCGCGCACAGCAACGCCGTCCTGTTCTTCGACGAGGCCGACGCGCTGTTCGGCAAGCGCACCGAGGTCACCGACGCGCACGACCGGTACGCCAACATCGAGACCAGCTACCTGTTGCAGCGCATCGAAGAGTACGAGGGGATCGTCGTGCTCGCGACCAACCTCCGGCAGAACCTGGACGACGCGTTCCTGCGGCGCATCCGGTTCGTCGTGGAGTTCCCGTTCCCGGAGGCCGAAGACCGGCGCCGCATCTGGCAGGCGGTGATCCCGCCCGGTGCGCCACTGGCCCCGGACGTCGATTTCGCCGACCTGGCGGCGCGGTTCGCCGTCACGGGCGCGAGCATCCGGAACATCGCGGTGAACGCGGCCTTCCTGGCCGCCGCCGACGGCGGCGTGATCGACCGTTCGCACATTCTGCTCGGCGTGCAGAGCGAGTTCGCGAAGATCGGCAAGTTGTGGATCGACCTTCCGGTTCGGACAGGGGAATCATGAGCGACGGTTTTCCGAACAAACCCAAGATCCTGCGGGGCGCCTTCGTCGAGTTCGGCCTGAGCGTGCCCCCGCTGGTCGTGGTGTTCCAGTTCAACCCGGTGCAGCTGACTCGCAGCCGCGCGCTCACGTTCGCCTTCCCCGGCGTACCCGGCCCGACGCCGGCCGGTGCGGTGCCGGCCGCCGTGCCGCAGCGCAGCCTCCGGCAGGCCCGCGCCGAATTCGGCGACCTGCTGGAACTGCAGAAGCAGCAACTGGTTGCCGTGCAGGACCAGACGATCGCGTTCGACATCCGGTTGGACGCCACCGACAAGCTGGACGCCCGGGACGGCATCACCGAGCAGTTCGGCATCGGACCGCAGATCTCCACGCTGGAACTGATGGTGGCGCCCAAGGACGAGAGCCTGCTCGGCGGTGCGGCCGCTGCGCTGCTGGGGAAGTCGAAGGGGTTCAGCTTCGCCAGGAGCCCGAACCCCCCGATGATCCTTTTCGTCTTCGGCCGCAAGCGGGTGCTGCCGGTGAACATCACCACGATGGGCATCACCGAGACCGAGTTCAGCGCCGACCTCAACCCGATCCGCGCGACGGTGTCGGTGAACCTGACCGTCATCGAGGGCAAGAACGTGCCGTTCCGGTACTCGAAGGCCATGGTGGAGGCGATGTCCGTGCTGAACCTGGCCACCGTCGCCGACACCGCGAACGTCGTGGTCCCGGGGTGATGTGACATGTTCGGCAAGCTCTCCCGGTACCGGCGGGTGCCCGACATCGCCGTCGTCGACGCGCGCGGCAGGGTCGTGGCCGCGAAGGACTTCCGGCCGCTGCCCGAGGTGACCGGCACGTTCACGCACACGGTGGACAGCGGCGACCGCCTCGACCAGCTCGCCGCCACCTTCTACGGCCAGCCACTGCAGTACTGGCACGTGTGCGACGCGAACCCGGACTTCCTGTCCCCGCTGGCCCTGCTGGGCCAGGAACCCCTGGTCACCACCCGGTTCCCGGTGACCGCCGCCGGCACGTCGCCGCGGGGCGCGCTGCTGGCGGCGCTGTCGGCGACCGTCGGCGTGGACGCCGTGACCGCGGACGACGACGCCGTCGTGGTCACCTACAACCGGACCGACCTCGACGTGACCGCCGTGATCGACGTGATCGAGAAAGCCGGGTTCACCGTCGGTCTTCCGGCCGACAGCGGCCGGCTGGGCCGGCAGATCGTCATCCCGCCGGCGGTGAGCTGACCGTGAACACCGACAACCTGCTGGTCGAGATCGGCGGCGCCGAAGTGCCGGCGCTCGCCGACAACCTGATCAGCCTGGAGATCGAGCTGGACGACCAGCTGACCGGCATGTTCCGGCTGACCCTCGCGCTGCTGCTGACGGCCGACGGCTCCTGGTCCTATGTGGACGAGGACCGGTTCGCCGTCTGGACGAAGGTCGAAATCACCGCCGGCCTGCAGGGCGACTCGCAGCAGCTGTTCACCGGCTACATCACCCACGTGGCCCCCGAGTTCGGTCCCGGACTGGAACAGTGCGTGCTGACGATCTGGGGGATGGACGCGAGCGTGCTGATGGATCGCGCCGACGTGCTGACGACCTGGCCGGACATGCGGGACAGCGACGTCGCGACCCTGCTGTTCAAGCAGGCCGGCCTCAAGCCGCGGGTCACCGACACCGGCGTCGTCCACGACGAGGACACCGGCACGATCGTCCAGCGGGAGACCGACATCCGGCTGCTGAAACGGCTCGCGCGGCGCAACGGATTCGAGTGCTTCGTCGACGGCGACGTCGGCTACTTCCAGCCGCCCACGCTGGACGACGCACACCAGGTCGAGCTCAACGTGCACGCCGGCGAGCAGTCCAACGTCAACCGGTTCCGCGTCGAAGTCGACGCGCTCACCCCGGCGGCCGTCGGGATGGCCGAGATCGACCACGGCACCGGCGAAGTGCGGGTCGAGGCGGCGCAGAGCGGCCACCAACCGGCGCTGGGCGCCCACCGGCCCGCCGACGTGCTGCCGGCCGGGATCACGCCCGGCCAGGTCCTCATCGGACAGACGGTGGCGACCGGCCCCGCCGAGATGGCGGCGCTGTGCCAGGCCCTGTTCGACGAGAACGAGTGGTTCGTGACCGGTGAGGGCGAGGTGGCCGCGAACTCCTACGACGCGATCCTGCTGCCGCGCCGGACCGTCGTCATCAACGGCATCGGCGACACGCACAGCGGCACCTACTACGTCACGCACGTCACGCACCGGTTCACCGACGACGGTTACGTCCAGCGGTTCCGGGTCAAGCGCAACGCACTGGTGGCCGGCGGCGGGGTGAGTTCGCCGTGACCCTCGAACGCGTCGTCGCCGGCTTGGCCGACCGGCTCGAACACCGCTACTACGGCAAGTACCGCGGCATCGTGAAGTACAACGACGACCCGGCCGGCCTCGGCAGGCTGCGCCTGCAGGTGCCCAGCGTGCTGGGCACCGACGTCGTCACCGGGTGGGCGACGCCGTGCGCGCCCTACGGCGGCGCCGCCGACCAGGGTGTCCTGTTCGTCCCGGACCTCGAGGCGGGGGTGTGGGTGGAGTTCGAGGAAGGCGACCTGGAGTTCCCGATCTGGGTCGGCACGTACTGGACGAAACCCAAGCCGGGCAGCCAGGTGCCCCAGCCGCAGCAGGCCGACGGCACCGAGTCCGACGACGTTCAGCGGCCGCCGACCGCCAAGATCATCCGGACCGGCAAGGGCCACACCGTCCAGTTCGAGGACAAGGACGGCGCCGAGTCGGTCATCATCCGCGAAGGCGCGCAGGGCCATCTCGTGGTCCTGGACCGGGACGGCATCAAGGTCACCGACGCCACGGGAAACTCGATCGAGATGACCGCGGACGCCATGACGCTGACCGCCGTCGTCCCGTTCAAGATCGACGCCTCCGGCCAGCCGGTGGAGATCGTCTGCGACAGCATCGACCTGAAGAAGGGCTGAGTCATGGGAAAGCTTGTCGTGGTCGAAGGAGATCCGGTGACCGGCAACGACATCCACCACGTGTCCGGCACCGACAGCCAGGGCCATCCCTACCTGGGTACCGGGAAGTTCGCCTACAACGGTTCGGTCACCGCGCGGCTGAGCGACTTCGTCTCGATCGGCGGTACCCCGGTGGCCCTGGTGGCCAGCGGTAGTTCGCTCGGCTCCGCCGAGACGGCGACCGGCGGTCACGGCCCGTTGAGCGGCAGTGAGTTCAGCGCGCCGGGCCCGGCACCGAACTCGCCGGTGACGTTCCTGGACGTACCACTGGGAGCGGGCGCACCGAGCAGCGGAGCCGGCAGCGGGCTGCTGACCGTCGGCGGCGTCAAGGTCCTGCTCGACGGCGACGGCTTCGACACCTGCGGCCCGGCACCGACGACGGCCGCGTCGTCGGTCGCCGCACAGGGTCAGGACTTCGTGACATGTACCGAGTGAGGGGGTGGGCCGGATGGTGACCGGGTTCGAGTTCCCGTTCGGCGTCGACGCGACCGGGTCGATCCGGCCGGTCGACGACGACGCCGTCCAGTTGCGCGGCAAGGTGATCCAGGTGCTGTTCACCGCGCAGGGGGAACGGGTGAACCGGCCGGACTTCGGCTGCGGCCTGTTCAACCTCGTGTTCGACCCGAACAACGCGATCATGGCCGCCGCCGTCGAGTTCTCCATCGGGCAGGCCTTGACCCGGTGGCTGGGCGACGAACTGGCCGTGGTCGGCGTCGACGTCGGCTCGGTCGAAGAGACGACGAGCGTGGAGGTGTCCTACGTGCGCCGCAAGGACCTCGCACCGCAGGCGCTCCGGGTCCATTTCAGATAGGGGGAGGGTGATGGTGGACATCGTTCAGGTGAACGGCCAGCCGGTCATCGACTACATGGCCCGCGACTACGAGAGCCTGCTTTCGGCCATGCGCGACCAGATCCCGCGGAAACTGGGCCAGTGGACCGACTTCGCCAACGAGGCCGACTTCGGCAACGTCCTGCTGCAGCTGTTCGCGCACATCGGCGACATCCTCAGCTACTACCAGGACCGGGTGGCGAACGAGAGTTTCCTGGGCACGGCGCAGACCCGGCGCAGCGTGATCGAACACCTGCGGCTGATCGGCTACGAGCTGGGCACGGCCGCCGCGGCCGCGGCCGACCTGACAGTGACCGTGCCCGGGTCGGTGACGTCGACGGTGACGCTGGCCAAGGGCACCGCGTTCGCGACGAAGAGCCGGCAGGACCGGCCGGCCGCCCGCTTCGAGTACACCAGGGACTCGCCGCTCGTGATCGACTTCAGCACGATCGCGGCCGATCCGTCGACCGGCCGGAAGGTGTTCGCCGGGCTGCCGGTGCAGGAGGGCAGGCTGGTCGGCGCCGAGGTGCTCGGCACGTCCGACGGCACCCCGAACCAGCGCTTCCCGCTGACCCACCCCGGCGTGCTGCTTGGCAGGCCCGGCGTCGCCCAGCCGACCGGCCAGGACATCATCGTGCGCACCGAACTGTCCGGCACGGTCGACGTGTGGACCCGGCGGGACACCTTGGCGTTCAGCCAGGCCGGGCAGCACGACTACGTGGTCGAGGTCGACGAGAACGACCGGGCCGAGGTCATCTTCGGGGACGGCGGCTTCGGTGTGGTCCCCCGGCAGGGAGCCCAGGTCACGGCGACCTACCGCACCGGCGGCGGCCAGGCGGGCAACGTCGCGGCGGGCACGATCAGCACCATCGCCGACGCGCCCGCCCTCACCCTGCTGGGCGCCACGGTGACCAACCCGGCGCCCGCGACCGGCGGTGCCGAGCGGGAGACCGTCGCGCACGCCGTCGCCCAGGCGCCGTCGGTGTTCCGGTCGCTGCGCCGCGCGGTCACCGGTGCCGACTACGAGGCGCTGGCCCTGAGCTACAAGGGGGTCGGCAAGGTGCGGGCCGCCGCCACCGGCTGGAACACGATCACGCTCTACATCGCACCGGAGGGCGGCGGCAAGGTCAGCGACGTGCTGGAAGCCGGCCTGATCGGCTACTTCGAGGACAAGCGGATGCTCAGCCAGATCGTCGAAGTGTCCGATGTGGACTACGTGCCGATCTTCGTGACGGCCGAGATAGCGGTGCGGAGCTTCTACGAGCCCGCAGACGTCATCGCGGCGGTCCGGCAGGCGGCGGCCGAGCTGCTGGCGTTCGACAACGTCGACTTCAGCCAGACCGTGTACCTGAGCCGGTTCTACGAGGACAGCCAGCAGGTGCCGGGGGTCCAGTTCGTCAACATCACCGAGTTCCGCCGCGGTGACGTGACGGCTCCCGCCGTGGAACCGCACGGCACGATCGTGCTCGGCCCGAACGAGGTGCCGGTCGTTCCCACCGCAGCCGCCTACGCGCTGGGCCTGAACGTCGTGCTGGTCGACCAAGGGGGGCGGTGACGATGCGCCTCGTCGGCATCACAGCGACCGCGCACAGCGACGGCAACCGGATCGACCTGTCCTGGTCGTTCCCGGATCCGCAGCACCCGGTGAACGTCCGGGTGGTCCGGGCCGAGCGCACCCACCCGGTGCGGCCGGCGGACGGCGTGCTCGTGGCGCAGGGCGACGGGATCACCACGGCTACCGACACCGGCCTGCTCGGCGAGCACGTCTACTACTACACGCTGTTCCCGTTCACCGGGAGCCCGCCGGTGTACGACCCCGACCCGCACAACGTGACCGAGGCGATGGCCACGGCGTCCTACGACTTCGCCGGACGGCTCTACGCCCTGCTGCCGGCGATCTACCGCCGCTACGACGCCGAACGCCCGGCCGCGCTGCGGCCCGGCCAGTCGCCGGTCACCGATCCCGGGCAGCTACGCGGCTTCCTGGACCTGCCCGGTGCCGAGCTGGACCGGCTGTACAGCCTCAACCGGGCCGCGCTGGGCTTCCTCGACGTCGATCGGGTCGACGGCCGGCTGCTGCCGCTGCTGGCCCAGTGGATCGGCTGGCCGACCGACCTGCGCCTGCCGGTCGGCGCGCAGCGCAACGAGATCCGCTACGCGCCCCGGCTCTACCCGACCGTCGGCAGTGTGCCGACGCTGGACGCGACCGTCGCCCGGGTCACCGGGTGGGCCAACCGCACCAAGGAGTTCGTGCACAACGTCGCGCGCAGCAACCAGCCGGAACGGCTGAACCTGTTGTCCAGGAGGCGGGACGCCACCGGAACCTGGTCGGAGCCCGCACTGGCGTCGGTGAACTTCGCCTACGACGGCCGACCGGTCGCGATCCGCGACACCGACGGCTCGACGCTGGTCTTCTTCCACACGCTGCGGCAGCACGGCTGGGACATCTGGGCCAAGCGGTTCGCCGGCGGCGAGTGGCAGCCCAGCCGGCCGGTCGTCGACCAGCCGGGCATCGACAAGAACCCGGCCGCCGCCGTGCAGGGCAGCCTGGTGCGGCTGTTCTGGCAGACCTACGACCCCGGCTTCGGCTGGCGGATCTCGACCGCCACCCGGACCGGCACGACCTGGTCCGCGCCCTCGATGTTCGGCGACGCGGCGACGCAGCGGCGGCTGCCCGCCGCCGTGGCCGACGACGCCGGTGGCGTCTGGCTGTTCTGGCTGGAACTGGTGGCGGGCGGCTGGCAGGTCCGCTACAACCGGCACAACGGCACGATGTGGCAGCTGACCACACCGGCCACCCTGCCCCCGGACGGCGGCGCGGACCCCCGGGTCGAGGACGACCTCTGCGTGCTGTTCCACCCGACCAGCTCGACGCAGCGGCTGTGGCTGTTCTGGGCCCGGCGCGAGCCGGGCGGTCCGGCCGGCCAGACGCGGTGGAGCATCGTCCACCGCGTCAAGCAGGGCCTCGCCCCGGACGTGTCGGACTGGTCGCCGGTCCGGTCCCTGCCCAAGACGGGCACTGCCTACCACGACCGGCAGCCGGCCCCGTTGGTGACCGCGACCGGGGACATCGAACTGTTCTTCAGCTCCACCCAGAACGGCGGCTGGACCATCGTCCGCAACTCCCTGGCCGTCAGCACCCTCCTCTGGGGCACGAACCAGCTGGTGGTCGACGGCCCGTACGCGCGCCGCGGCCCGATGGTGGCCGACCTGAGCACCGGCACCCTGCTCGTGTACCGGTCCAACGCGAGCATCCTGTACACCAGCAGCGAGTTCGGCGCGACAGCGACACTGGACAACCGCTATGCCGGAACGACCACAGTGGACACCGGTGGCCGGCAGAAGCTGGACCGGCGCGGAGCGCTCGACGACTTCCAGACCTACACCTACGACACCGGCCACGACGGCGAGCGCGACAACGACGTGCGCGTCTCGCGGGACACCGTCGGGCTCTACCTCACGCCGACCGTCACCGATCCGGCGCAGGTCAAGGCGACCACCGACCGGCTGGCCGGTGTGCTCGCCGGCTTCGCGCCGGTGACGACGAGAGCCGTCTTCATCACGCCGTGAACCGGCACGACCATCTCAGAGGGGGGTCACCGTGGGTGACTTTTCACGCAGCACGTTCGACCGCGTCAAGCACTACGTCGGTGTTCGCCTGCAACAGGGCGTCCCGCTGGTGGACGCCGACTGGAACGAGCTGGAGGACATCCGGCGCTTCGAAGTCCAGGCGTTCCTCAAGTGGTTCGTCGGCGACGGCGTCCCGGCCGGCAACGACGGCTTCCGGATCACCGCGGCCGCCGGTGGTGGCGTCAACACGATCCGGCTCACGTCGACGGCGTCCGCGCCCGCCAACTCGACGGTGAGCGTGGACCTGGCGCACTCCACGGCCGCCGCCGCACTCGGCTTCACCGCGCCGAACCGGCAGGCGAGCCGCGGCCTGGCACCCGCCCGGCTCACCGGTGACGCGGCCCAGCCGTTCCCGCTCACCGCCGGCATGACGTTGTCGATCACCGCCGACGGCGGCGCCGCCGAGACGATCACGTTCGCGGCCGCCGGCTTCTCGGCCATCGGCGCCGCGACGGCCGCCGAGGTGGCCGCCGCGATCAACGCGTCCGCGACCCGGGTCGTGGCGTCCGTCGGTGCCGGCGACGACTTCGTCATCACCGGCGGCGACGGCACACCGGAGCACGCGGGGCGCTGCCTGGCCGAAGGCCGGGACGCCGTCCAGGAAGGACGGTCGGCCTACGGTTCCCAGCCGCTGTACGCCAACAGCGCGCTGGCCGCCGCGTGGGGCGTGCCCGTCGTGGCGCCGCTCGCCGCGCCGTCCAGCGGCGCCCGGTCGGACCTGGTGTACCTCGACGTGTGGGACCGGGAGGTGACCTCCGCCGAGGACGGTTCGCTGGTCGACCCGTTCATCGGCGTCGAGACGAGCGTGCGGCTCAAGCGGGAGTGGGCGGTGCGGGTCCGGGTGGGCGGCACGACGGTCCCGGTCAGCGGGGACGGCGACTTCACCGCCGGGCATTCCTACCTGCCGCTGGCCCAGCTGGCCCGGCAGGCCGGCACCCCGGCGATCCTCCTGCCGGCCCTGACCGACCTGCGGCCCCGCAGCCTCCAGCTGGCGCCGAGCACCCTGGCGGAGGACATGCTCGGCGGGACGGCCGCCGACTACCGGCAGGGCCGCAACCGGCCCAAGGTGAACCTGCGCGACACGATCAACGCGCTGCTGACCGGCCAGCTGCCGGCCAGCCAGGACATCCCGGTGTCGCCGGCCGCCGGGCTGGACGTGCTGAACAAGGCCAGCGTGGTGGACGCGAACGGCGGCCTGGTCGCCGTCTGGCAGTCCGCGCGCACGGCGGGCACCAACCAGATCCTCGCCGCCCGGCTCGACCCGGCCCATCCCGAACTCACCTTCACCACCGCGCCCGCGATCACCAGCGGTGGCGCGCACCTGGAACCGGCCGCCGTCGCGCTGCCCAACGGCGACGTCCTCGTCGCCTACCAGACCGGGGGGTTCGACCAGACCGGCACCGACGTGATGATGAAGCGTGGCCCGCTGGCCACCATCGGCACCCAGACCGAACAGCCGGTGGCGAACACCGCCAATCCCGTCGCCGACCAGGCCACGCGCGCGGCGATCGCCGGGGACCAGGTCGTGTTCTTCACCCACCAGAGCAGTTCCACGCTGAAACAGTGGTTCTACCGGCGCTACCGCCACACGGACAACACCTTCCTGGACGGGGTACCGGTGGCGCTGTCCGCGACCGGCCTCACCCAGCGGAACCTGCACTGCGCCGCGGCCGGCGGTGTCGTGTGGGTCGCCTACGCCGACGGCGCGAAACTCCAGACGCTGCGGTTCAACCCGGTGCCCGCCACGTCGAACCCGCAGGACCCGCCCGTCATCGACTTCACGTTCAACACGGCGGCGACCGGCGCCCTGGACGTGTTCGTGCTCGCGCTCAGCGCCACCGACGCGCTCGTCTGCTACGACGACGGCAGCGCCGGGCTGGGCATCGCCACGTGCAGCAACGGCACGTGGACGACCAGCCACATCCCCGACTCGGACACCATCGACGGTTTTCCGACGTTGGTGCGCGACGCCGACGGCACCGTCTACCTCGTGAGCGCCCGGGTGCTCTCCAGCAGCCTCATCGATCTCGTGCTGCGCAGGCGCAGCCCGATCAGCGGGGGCTGGGCGAACGCGCAGCGGCTGATCACCAACGTCCAGATCAACCAGACGCCGCACCCGCTCCTGGTCCCGAACCTGGGCCTGTGGCTGCTGTGGCAGAGCAACCGCACCAACGCGGATTTCGACATCTACGCCAAGCAGATCATCACGGCAATTTGAGGGGAACCACCATGCCAGATCCCATCATCAATCCGACGACCGGCGGCGCGTCGGGCTACACGATGTCGGACACCAGCGCGTTCGTCGCGGTGTTCTCCGTGGCCCTGCAAGCAGGCGGGGGCTCACAGGAGAGCTTCACGCTGCAGTACGCCGACACGGTGAGCGGCGTGACGTCGTCGCTGACCCACATCGACACCGGCACCGGCGCCCGCATCACCCAGCAGCTGCCCGCCAACGGCACCCTGTTCGTGCCGCCCACCGGCACCCACCAGTACCAGATCGACGTCGTGACCGAGACCATCCAGGGCGACACGGTGAACGTCGGCGTCACCTTCACCGACCTGAACGGCGGTGTCGTCGACGCCGAGCTGTGGGAACTGCGGGTCTCCACCGGCGCGCCCACCGCCTGGTCGCTCGGCTTCTCCAGCGAGAACGTGGACGTCCAGTGGGCCGCCGTCAACCCGGTGGCCACGCTGAACGTGCCGGCCACCGCGGTGGAACTGCTGGACACCGACCTGCACGCCGGCAACGCCAAGTCGGACAAGACGTTCGCCGGTACGCCGCCGGTCTTCGACGCGACCTACGACTGGTCCTACACCGGCGCCGCGCCCATCACGGCCATCTCGAACGACCCGGCCAAGCCGACCGAGACCGACGTCCCGAAACTGACGGTCAACCTGCCGAGCGTGTACGAGCAGATCCCCATCCAGTTCGGCCTGCGCGTCAAGCTCGACGACGCGGCGGGCATCTACACCGGGTTCCTGCACAACTCCGCGACGGCGCCGATGACGATCACCCAGCGCCGCAAGGACATCGTCTTCGTGCTGGACCGCTCCGGCAGCATGGCGCTGGAGAACCGCTTCGAGAACGCGAAGACCGCGAGCAGGGTGCTGGTCCACCTGATCAACGGCCTGCTCACCGGCGTGGGCACCGACGACCGGGTGGCCATCGTCGCGTTCGAGGACGAGATCGCCGGCTTCCGCGCCGGCCCGCCGTCCAGCCGGATCGTGGCCCTGCTGCCGCTGACCCCGCTGGACGACGCCCTGAAGGCCATCAACAACCCGGCGTTCGACTTCGGCGCCCCGGGGACGAACACGCCGATCGGCGACGGGCTCATCTTCGCCATCGACCTGCTGGGCAACGCCGGACCGATCACCGACCAGCGGTTCTCGATCATCATGTTCACCGACGGTGAGGAGAACTGCGGCGACGTGGCGCTGGTGCCGGCCTCGGCGACACCGGCGAACGGGGCGATCTCCTTCCAGGACGCCGTCAACTCCAGTTCGCTGCGGAAGGCCGTGCTGGACCCGAGCCGCTGCGTCCTGTCGGCCATCGCGCTGGGCCCCACCGCCGACCAGGGCGTGCTCTCACAGCTGTCGACGTTCCACGGTGGGGTGTTCGCCCTCGCCAACGACCCCAGCGAGCTGACGCAGCACGTCGGGGACATCCTGGCGGACGTCCAGAAGGTGAACGCGGTCACCAAGGCCACGACGCCGACCACGGGGGTTCCGGACCCGGACGCGCCGCCGGCCCCCGCCGTGCTGCCCGCGGTCTACTTCTCCACCGAACCGAGTGTGGACCGGCTGGTGCTCGCCGTCACCCCGAAGGCCGGCACCACCGTCTTCACCGACACCATCCAGCTGTCCCGCTGGGACGGTGCCATTTTCCAGCCGTTCCCCGTGGAGATCCAGGAAACCCAGTCGGACCGGGCGCTGTCGGTGGCGCAGCTGCCCACCGTCGCCAAGGGGAAGAAGATCGACTGGCGGCTCATCCACGGCACCGGGCCGTCCACCGCGGAGGAGCTGGACCCCAGCCAGGTGCTGGTGTACCTCGACCTGCACCTGCTCGCCGACGTGGTGCTCGACAAGCCGTCTTACCTGACCGGTGACCGGATGGAGCTGACGGTCCGCATCCGCCAGGACGACCAGCCGATCCGCGGTGCGACCGTCACGGCGACGCTGGACGCCCCGACCGTCGGCCTCGGCCAGCAGCTGACGGCGCTGACCGACGCGACCCCGGGTTCGGCCGCCGGCAGCCCGGACAAGCCGACCTGGATGGAGGAGCGCATCGGCGCACTGCTCACCAAGCAGCAGTGGAAGACGCTGCCGCGCACCTGCCACAGCGGCGGCGGGCTGTTCGTCGACGGTACGAACGGCCTGGTCGACCCGGACGGCGACGGCAACTACACCAACACGTTCGCCCAGGTGTTCAAGGAGGGCACGTACACCTGGCACCTGTCGGTGGCGGGCACGGACGTGACCGGCAACCCGTTCACCAGGGAGCTGACCATCAGCACGTTCGTGCGGGTGAAGGTCGACCCGAAGGCCACCAAGATCACGGTGACCCGGATTCCGCACGACCCCAGCGGGATGTCGGCCGCGCAGGTGGTCATCCTGCCGCAGGACAAGCGCGGCGAGGACCTCGGGCCCGGCAAGGACGACGAGGTCATCTTCGCGCTGCGGGACGGCACTTTCCAGCACGTGTTCAACCACCAGCCGGCGCCGGTGCAGACCGACGGCACCTACCGGCGGGTCGTCCTGTTCACCAACCGTCAGCGGCCGACGCTGCAGGTGAGGGCCGGCGGCGTGCTGCTGCCGACGATCGACATCCGCCGGCGGCTGCTCGGTTTCGGGGACGACGACGACTGACCGGCGACCGGGCGGAGGCTCGCGGGCCTCCGTCCGGTCCGGCTTCGGAGGGGACATGGACAGTCAACGTGTGACGCGCAGGAAAACGCACCGGCAGGCCCGCCCGGACCCGGCCGCACCGGCGGCCGTGCCGGCCAGTCCGGTGGCGGCCGTCCACCGGGCATTGGGCAACCACTGGTCGGATACTGCGTCCGCCAGGGACACCGCGGCCCACGGTTCCGGCGTGCCACTGCCGGACGGCCTGCGTTCCTCGATGGAGCACGCCTTCGCGGGTGCCGCCGTCTCGCCGGCGACCGCAGCGGCGCAGGGCAAGTCCGCGGTGAGCAGGGCAGGGGACGCGGGGGAGCGGGAGGCGGACGCGGTCGCGGCCAGGGTGGTCGCCGCACCCGCGTCGACGACCGCCGGAAGCCCCGACTTCGGTTCGGTGCGGGTGCACACCGGGCCCGACGCTGAGCGCGCGGCGCGTTCGATCTCGGCCGCCGCGTACACGATCGGGGACGACGTCGTGTTCGGCGCCGGCCAGTACCGGCCGGACACCCCGGACGGACGGTCGCTGATCGCGCACGAACTCACCCACGTGTTGCAGCAGCGGGCCGGGGCGAAACAAGTGCACCGCAAGGAGATCGACTCGTCGCTGGCCGGGGGTAACCGGGCCAACGTCGGCCCGTCCGACTGGCTGGCCCTGGATCGGCAGGAATGGGAGATCCTCAGCCTCAACGGCGGGATCCGGTCGCTGTCGCCGTCCAACACGTTCATGCGCGCGGCGTTCTACAACACGCAGAACATCCTGCCGGCCGAATACACGACGATACGGCAGCGACACGACTACTACGACCTGATGAGCTACGTTTTGGAATTCGACCGGAACACGCCGGGCCCGCTGCGGGACATCCGTTTCTTCCACGCGGCCACAGTGGTCACCGGAACGCCCGGTGTCGGCTCGGTGGACACGGTGCTGGGCGCGAAGATACTGGGGCAGGACACCCGCCAGATCCTCCGCGACGTCAACGAACAGCTGTTCGCCCTCAACATGAAGGTCATCCACAACCTGATCTTCGAGTGGAAGCAGCCGCGCGATCCGGTGACCGGTGCGCCGGGGGCGATCGGCGGGTTCGATTTCGACATCCGGATGGTGCAGAACGAGCAGCGGACGGTCGAGAACTTCATCGGGAAAAACCAGTCGCGGTTCACCGGTGCCGTCGTCAGCGAACTGAACGACACCCTCGATCCGGACAAGTTCGGCCAGTTCTGGAACCCGTCCAAAACCGGCTTCGAGTGGGCGAAGAAGGCGCTCGGCGTCCCGGCCCTCGACTTCCGGAACCTCGACCACCGGCAGGCGATCGGCTTCGCCGAGGTGCATCTCTTCCACCACAAGTCGTACGCCGACTACGAAGCGTTCGTCCGCGCCCGCAAGCTCGCGACACCCAAAACTGTCCCCTAGTGGCGCACGTCAAGTCGTGTGTCAGCAGGCGACCGAACCGGGCATCCGCCGGACCGCTGTCCACGAACCTGGACTGGCTCGAGCCCACCTGCAGGGAGGAGAGACCCATGACCCTTCTCGGCCGGACGAACGCGGCCGCGCAGGAGAAGGCCGTGACACCGGAACGCGCGGCCGTGCGCCCTGCCACACCGGGTCCGGTGCTGCGACGCGCGCTGGGCAACCAAGCGCTCGCCGACCTCGCGACCGCCCCGCCGATCGTGGACAGTGTGCTGCGCGCGGAAGGGCAGCCACTGGACAACCAGTCGCGGTCGGTCATGGAGTCCCGGTTCGGGCACGACTTCGGGGCCGTGCGGCTGCACACCGGCGCGCCGGCCGCTCGGTCGGCGGAGGCGGTGGGCGCCAACGCGTACACGGTGGGGAACGACGTCGTGATGGGCGCCGGGTTTGTGCCGGGTACCGATGCGGGACGGCGGCTGCTGGCGCACGAGCTGACGCACGTGGTCCAGCAGGAGAAAGCAGCCCCGCGACCATCCGGCGGCCTCCCGGTCGGTGCGGTGCACGACCCGCTGGAGCACGAGGCGCACGCGACGGCCGACCGGGTGGCGGGTGGCGCCCAGGTGACCGTGCGCGGGGCAGGCGCACCTGTGGTGCGGCGCGACCCGAAGCCCGCGAGCCGCCGGAGCGGGCCGGTCGACTGGAAACCCGGCATGCGGGCCACGCTGCTGAGCGACGTCGTCGCCGGGCACGACAGGTTCGGCGGTCCGCTGAAGACGGTGAAGGCGGGCACGCTGGTCGAGGTCGTCCTCGACCAGGGCTTCGGCGTCATCCAAGTCCAGCCGGCCGATCAGAAGGCGCGCGGCAAGGAACCGTTGCAGGTCAACGACCTCGCGCTGGACCCGGTCGGCGCCGCGGCCGCCGTTCCGGCCGTGGTGCCGGTCCCGCTTCAGTACCAGCTTCTCGACCCGGGCCCGAACTGGGGCGCCGCGGCGGCCCGGTCGACGGTCATCGGCGCCGCGCGTGGTATCGGTTACCTGGTCTCGCCGCCGGTACGCGGCGGCCTGGACCCGCTGCTCCCGCTGGCCGGCAGGCTGGGTGAGGCCGCGCCGCTCGGCATCAGCGGTGACGTGATCACGCTGGAGCGTTACCTCACCGATCCGGTGAAGGAGCTGACGCCGAGGTACGCCGACGAGCTGGCGGAGCTGTTCTTCCAGCAGCAGCACGGGCAGAGCTGGTGGCAGAACAACTTCGGGCTGACGGAGCGACAGCTGGGCGAGATGCCGGGCCTGGTGGCGCGGATGTCACGGGGCGGGATCGGTTCACTCGCGCCGGCCGAGCAGCGGCTCGTGCTGACGTTCCTGCAGGCTCACGCCCAGAACGTGGCGTCGGCGGGCCAGAAGATCGCCAGTCCGGCACTCTCGGCCACGGTCCGGGAGGGGCTGTCGGCCCTTCCGGAGGCAGCGCCGTTCTTCCGGGAGGCTCCGTACGTTGTGCGGATCCAGGTCCCGGTCGAGGCGGTCGTGGACGTGAACGCCACGCTGGGTGCCCAGCGCTTGCCCAGCCTCGTGTACGAGGCGGAGGTCCTGGTGTTCACCGACGCGCGCGGCGCGATCACCAGCGTGCGGCCGAACCCGGTCGGCGCCCTGGGCCGCGCGGCGCCGGTACTCCGGTGGGCGGGCAAGGGCTTCATCGTGGTCGGCGCCGCGATCTCGGTGGGCCGCATCGCCACAGCGACCCCGGCGGAACTCCCTCGCGTGCTCGGCGAGGAAAGCGGGGGCTGGCTCGGTGGCGCTGGCGGTTCCGCACTGGCCGGGGCCGCCTGCATCGCTTTCGGCATCACGACCGAGGGCGCCGGCCTGCTCCTCTGTGGCCTGGCGGGCGGCATCGGCGGCGGCCTCGGCGGCTCCTACCTGGGCGGTGAACTGGGCGAGGCAGCGGGCCACCGAGCGCGCGGCGGGGCTCGGATCTTCACCGAGGTAGTCAACCCGGCCGTGGAAAGAGCGATCTGGGGCGACAATCCCATCCCTCCGATCGGTTACGTCCCGGCCCCTCGCTGAGGTGGAGCTGACGGGAGGCCGGAGCGGTGCGAGTCGGCGGTCGAGGTGGGCGGCGGACCGGTCGGCCTCCGCTCACGCCGGTGGCCGCAACCGCGATCAGGATGGCAGCGCTGTGTCTTGCCGTCGAAGCATGACGGGCCGGCCGGCGGCGATGCGGCACGTCGGGTTCTGTGGTCTTTTCGCCCGATCGGGGTGGTGGTCGGCGTGATCGCGGCACCCGTGATCCTCGGCGCGAGATTGCCCGCCGGGGCTGGACGCCTTGACTCCAGCCGGTGGTCTGGAGAGGCCAGCCGTGACGCGCAGAATCACCTGATGACCCCGCGTGGCAGCGGGTGCATCGGGAGACACGGTTCGCGAACTGGTCGGTCCAGCCGCCGGGGCGACAGTCGCCGAACAGTGATCAATTTACTGCCGCGTTCTGTGGTGAGTTCCCGAGGTCTTTGGCATCCGAGTAAGGTCGAAGGCGGGGATGTCGACCAGCATCGCGGTGTCGTACGGGGTGGTCCCGATGGCGATCGCGGTGACATCGTGCGGGGTGTTCTGGGCGGTTTCGAGCCACTCCGGCCACAACTGGACGGTCGCCGACCGGGCCGGGCTGTGGGCGAAGCTCACCCACGGGATGTCGAGTCGCCGCGCGAGAACGTCCTGTTCGGACGGCGGTCGTTCTCGGCGAGGTGTTCGGGCAACGACGGTTTGAGCGTCCGCATCGTCAGATCGTCGTCCGGTCGCGTGTTGTCGCTAGATTCCCAGCAGCAGCTTTGCGTACTGTTCGCGGTCGAGTTCGGTGATGAAGGCCGGATGCCGGGTTGCGGTGCCCAGGTCACGCCAGATTCGCTGCGCCGGATCCGATTCGGCGAATCGGCCGGCGCCGCCGACGTCCAGCAGCTTGTCCACCGCCTGGCGGATCTGCCGCGCGGCGAACCCACAGTCCATTCGGGAGCGGGCGATGGCGAGGGTGGACAATCGTGCCCCCGTGCGGGTGGCTCGGTCGACGGCGTGGGCGGTGCGCGAGGCCTGCAGGATCGCACTGTCGATGAGCATGGCGGCCTCGGCGATGTTCGCCTGCACGCCGGGGGAGTCGATCGCCCGCGCAGGCGATCTCCCCGCGGAGACCAGGGGGCGGCCGGCGCCGAGTTTCGCCACGACGTGATCGTAGATCGCCATGCCCATCCCCAGCACCGGTGCGGCCAGTGCACCCATCAGGCCCTGCGGTTTCGGTACGCTCAGGGGCATCGAGGGCTCCTGGACCGGCCGGGAGGCACCGGCCGCCCGGGACGCGAAGATGACCTGCTCCTCCGGGACGAAAACGTCATCCGCGATGATCGTGTCACTGCCCGTGCCGCGCATCCCGGCCATGTTCCAGGTGTCTTCGATCGACAACGCGCTCGTCGGAACCAGGGCGAATCCGCTTTCCTGGGGGGACGTTCCGGCCTCGGTCACCACACTGAGAATCGCCCAGGATGCGTTGTGTATGCCCGAAGCCCAGCCCCATCGGCCGCTGAGCAGGTAACCGCCGTCGACCGCTCGTGCCGGCACGGCGCCGGCGGAGGAACCGCACACAGTCGCGTCCGGATCCTCGTCCCAGACCCGATGCCGTACCCGGTCCGGGAAAAGCCAGAGGGCGATACTCGCGGTGTAGTACACCGTCAGCACCCAAGACGCCGACGGGCAGCCGCGCGCCACTTCTGCGGCAATAGCCGTCGCAGCGCACGCGCCGGCCTCGTGACCGCCGTACCTCCGCGGTGTGGCGAGGCGGAACAAACCCTCTTTGCGCAGCGCCGCAACGGCGTCGTCGGGCAGTCTTCCCGTGGCATCCGCGGCCGCCGCGTTGGCGCTCAGGCCCGGCACCAGCGCGGCCGCGGCCGACACGAGTGCCAGTTCCTCCGCGGGCAGGTCGGCGGTGAGCGCCTCCAGCCGATCGTTCACCGGCGGCGAGTCCGGCTGTCCTGGCCGGGCTGTGCTGCCTGCCGTCGTGGTGTTCCTGACCTTGCTCGGGTCCATCGCCGTCCATCTCCGCTCAGATCCTGATACTGAGTATCGTTTGTGAAACCACGGTACCAGGTTTGGGGTGTAGTACCATCAGCCCCGTGACCAGGCTGCCGGATCGGGACGAGCGCCGTCCCGGTGCACGTGAACTCGCCCGGCGTGCCATGAGGGCGCAGGTGGCCAAGATGGCGCTCGATTTGTTCCTGGACCACGGCTACGAGCAGACCACCATCGACGACATCTGCGCGGTCGCCGGGATCTCGCGCAGTACGTTCTTCCGCTACTTCCCTTCGAAGGAAGATGTCTTCGCGAGCGAGACCTCGACCGCTGTCGACGAGATAGTGCTGGCGTTGCGTCAGCGACCCGATGACGAAGCCCCGTGGTCTGCGCTCCGCCATGCGATGAGCCCTCTCGTCGAGTACTACGCGACCCAGACCGAACGCGCACACCGGCTGGCTGCGCTCGCTGTGACGACCCCTGCCCTCGCTACGCTCCACCAGGAGAAGCAAGCGAGATTCCAGGCCCTGATCGCACCCGAGCTCGCACTACGGCTCGGTTCGGACCCGGACGACTCGACCGATCCGCGACCCCGTGCCCTCATCGCCGGCGCCCTGGGTTGCCTGGAGGCCGCCGTTGCGGCTTGGATCGCCGGTGATGGAACGCAGCCCCTGGGTCGGCTGCTCGACCGCGCGATGGGCTCGATCAGCCCTGGCTTGCCTGAGTCGTAGCAGGAATGCCGAAGGCGGCTGGCACCCCTGGTGTCGTGCGCGTGTCCGCGGCGGAGAAGAAGACACGGTTGCCTGGCCGATAGGTGGTGGCGATCCGGGCGGTGGGAGCTCCCTGCGCGTTCAGTCGAGTGAGCTCGCCAGAAATGACCATCGGGTCAGCGCGGCCGGATCGGCAGTTCCTTTCCCGCCCGGGCGAACGCCGGGATGTGCGTCGGCGGGGTCTCGACCTCGATGCGGACGCCTCCGTCGTGAACCTCGCCGGTCACGGCATCGGTCCAGGACGTTCCCGCCGGGAGGTGGACCGAACGGCCGGCCGCGCCGGGTTCCAGCACCGGGGCGACCAGGAGGTCCGGGCCCAGCATGAACTGGTCGTCGACGTCCCAGGCGGCCGGATCGCCGGGAGCGTCGACGAACAGGGGCCGCATCGGGGGGATGCCGTGCTCGTGCGCGACCCGCATCTGCGCCATCAGGTACGGGCGCAGCCGTTCTCGCAGCCGCAAGGACTGGGTGATCGACTCGAGGGCCGAAGGGCCGTAGGACCAGACTTCGTTGGGGCCGCCGGTCATCTCGGGTCCGAACGCGGACCGGGGGTCGCGGAAGCCGTGCAGGCGGAACAGCGGGCAGAACGCGCCGTACTGGAACCAGCGGACCATCAGTTCGCGGTACTCGGGCGAGTCCGGGTCGCCGCCGTGGAAGCCGCCGATGTCCGTGGTCCACCACGGGATGCCCGCGATCGCCAGGTTGAGTCCGGCCTTGACCTGGGCGCGCAGCGACTCCCACGTCGGGGCGATGTCCCCGGACCACACAGCGGTGCCGTAGCGCTGGCTGCCCGCCCAGGCCGACCGGCTGAGCAGCACCACCTCGTCGTCGCCTTCGCCGAGGATGCCCTCGTGGAAGGTCTTGGCGTGCAGCTGGGGGTAGACGTTGAACACCTCCGCGCCGCTCCCGGCGTGGAAGCTGAGGTTGTGCGGATGTCCCGGCTGGATCTCCGGCTCGTCGCCGTCGAGCCACCACGCGCGGATGCCCTTGTCGTAGTAGTTGCGCTTGACCGTCGACCAGAGGAACTCCCGCGCGGCCGGGTTGGTCGAGTCGTAGAAGGCGACCGGCATCTCGACGTCGAAGCCCTTGTCCTTCCACGGCGCGTGCGCCGGGATGCCCTGCTCGGTGCCGACCAGCAGGCCGCCCTCGTGCATCTCGCGGTAGTTCTCCGACAGCGGGCTGACCGTCGGCCAGATCGACACCATCAGCTTGATGCCCATTTCCCCGAGCTCCTGGACAAGGCCCTCGGGGTCCGGCCACTCGGCCGGGTCGAACTTCCAGTCGCCGAGGTGGGTCCAGTGGAAGAAGTCGGCCACGATGACCGAAAGCGGCAGGCCACGGGCGTGGTGCTCCCGGGCGACGGCGAGCAGTTCCTCCTGCGAGCGGTACCGCAGTTTCGACTGCCAGAACCCGGCCGCCCACTCCGGCAGCATCGGGACGTGCCCGGTGGCGTCGGCGTAGTGGGAGAGGATCTGCCGCGGCTGCTCGCCCGTGGTGATCCAGTAGTCGATCTGCCGGGCGTTGTCGGCGACCCAGCGGGTGCCGTTCTCGGCCAGCTCGACGCGGCCGACGGCCGGGGAGTTCCACAGGAAGCCGTAACCCCGGCTGGAGAGCAGGAACGGCACGGACACCTCGCCGTTGCGCTGCACGAGGTCCAGCACCAGTCCCTTCTGGTCGAGCCGGCCGTGCGTGTGCTGGCCGAGACCGTAGATCCGCTCGCCGGGGTAGGCGGCGAACCGTTGCTCGAGCCGTCCGAAACCGTTGGCCGCGGGCATGAACAGCCTGGCCCCGGGCCACCAGAAGTGGGCGCGCTGCTCGGAAAGCAGTTCTTCGCCGGTGTCCGTGCGGACGAACCGCACGATCGTGTCGATGCCCGTGTCGCTGTCGGCGATCTCGACGATCCCGGTGAGCGCGCCGTTGACGATCGTGGCGGTCCGCTCCCGCACCTCGACGTCCACCGGCGCCGGCTTCGCCGGGACGAGGGCGCCGGGGACGTCCTCGCGGACGCCGTGCCGCCCGACGCGGACGCGCAGGCTGTCGGCGCCCCACGGTTCGATCCGGAGGACTTCGTGGCGCACGGTGACTTCGAGCGCCCGGCCGTCGTCGAGAACGGCGATCATGCGGTCTCCTGTTCCAGGTGAAAGGGGCAAGGTCAGTCCTTGACCGCGCCGCTGGTCAGGCCGGCCACGACGTAGCGCTGGGCGATGACGAGCAGGACGGCCGCGGGGATCGACGCCAGGGCGGCGGTGGCCATGACGCCGTTCCAGTCGGCGGACTGGTTGCCGACGAACCGGTAGATGCCGACGGTGACGGGTTCGAACGTCTGGCCGGTGGTGAGGGTGACGGCGAACAGGAAGTCGGCCCAGGCGAACAGGAACGAGAACAGCCCGGCGGTCACCATCGCGTTTCGGCTCACCGGGACGATGATCGAGAAGAACGTCCGCCAGTACCCCGCACCGTCCACTCGGGACGCTTCGGTCAGCTCCCGCGGGATCGAGATCATGAACGCCCGCAACAACAGCACGGCGAACGGGATCGTGGCGGTGGAATCGGCCAGGACGAGGCCGAGGTAGTTGTCGATCAGGCCGAGGTTGCCGAACACGGTGTAGAGCGAGTTGGCCATCACGATGCCGGGGATCATCTGCACGATCAGCATGACGAACACGATCACCGGCCCGCCCCGCATCTTCAGCTGGGCCAGCGCGTAGGAGGCCGGCATCGCGATCACCAGGGAGACCACGACGGTGCCGAGCGCGATGATCAGGCTGGAGAGCAGGTGCGGGCCCTGCGTCGAGAGCGCCTTGCGATAGCCGTCGAGCGTGCCACCACCGGGGAACCAGTCGGGATCGGGTTTGAGCAGCGCGCCGCTCGGCTGGAACGACGCGTTGACCATCCAGTAGAGCGGGAACAGCAGGACGGCGACGATCAGCACGCCCACCACGGTCTTCAGGCGGCCGGTCATGACGCCGTCTCCGCGAGGGTCGCCCGTGCCGAGCGCAGGTAGACCAGGCCGAAGACGGTGGCCACGACGATGAGCACGTTGCCGACCGCGGCACCCTGCCCGAACGCGAAGTCCTGGAACGACAGGCGGTAGGACCACGTCGTGAGCGTCTGGGTGGCGTTGGCCGGGCCGCCGCCGGTGACGACCATGATCACGTCGAACACCTTGATGGTGTAGACCAGCCCGAGCATGAGCACGATCCCGGTGACCGGGCGCAGCAGTGGCCAGGTGACGTGCCGGAACCGCTGCCACGCGCTCGCGCCGTCGAGCGCCGCGGCTTCGTGGAGACCGGCCGGGATGGCGCGCAGGCCGCCGTGCAGGATCACCAGGTTGAACGGGATGCCGATCCAGATGTTGGTGAGGATCACCGCGGGCAGCGCCCAGCTCGTGGTGGTCAGCCACGGTACGCCGTCGAGGCCCACGGCGCGCAGGGCCGCGTTGAGCACGCCGTGGTCCTGGTCGAACATCCAGCGCCAGACCGCGCCGCTGACCACCAGCGGCAGCAGCCAGGGGAGCAGCAGCAGCGACCGCAGCAGCGCGCTGCCGAGGAACCGGCCGTTGAAGAACAGGGCGAGCGCGAGCCCGATGCCGAACTGGCAGACGATCGAGCCGACGGTGAACAGCACCGTGTTGAGCACGGCGGTGCCGAAGAGCGGATTGCCGAACACGGCGGTGTAGTTGTCGAAGCCGACGAAGGGCGCTTCGCCGGTGTAGAACGACTTCACCGTGTAGTTCTGCGCGCTCATCACCAGGTTGGCGACCAGGGGGTAGCCGAAGAAGACGACGACGTAGGCGATCGCCGGGAGCAGGAACGCCCACGCCACCCACCGGTCGCCGCGCCGCGATCCACGGGTGACGGACCGGCGGGCGGCCGGCGCGTGAGTGGCGGTGAGCGTCATGACCCGGCTGCCTGCTGCGCGGTCTTCAGTGCCTGGTCGGCCGGCAGCTTGCCGGTCAGGGCCGCCTGGGTGGCGTCGGCCAGCGCCTGGGAGACCTTCGGGTACTTCTCGCCGAGCTCGGCGGTGCGGGAGCGCGCGGTCCCGACCTCGTCGATGAACGCCTGCATCGCGGGTTGCTCCGCGCCGAACTTCGCCGCGACGGCGGTCTTCGACGGGACGTAGGCGTGGGCCTTGCTCCACTCGAGCATCGTGGGATCGGCCAGGATGCACGCGAGCACCTTCCCGGCGGCCTGTTGCTCGGCGGGCTTGGTGACCGGCACGGCCCCGACCTCGCCGCCGAGCGCGACCGACGGGCTGCCGCCCGCCTTCGGCACGGGGATCGGCACCACGCCGTAGTGCAGTGACTTCTGCTCGTCGAGCCGGGCGAGGTTCCACGAGCCGTTGACCATCATCGCCGCGTTGCCGGCGACGAACTGGTCGGCGACGTCGTTCTGGTTCCACGTCACCACGGACTTGGACGCTCCCCCGGAGCCGACGAGGTCGGTGAGGTACCGCAGTGCCTGGGTGGCTTGCGGGGAGTCCAGCCGGGACAGTTCGGCGCCGTTGCTCCAGAAGAAGGGGAGGAACTGCCAGGTGCCTTCCTCCGACGGGATCGCGGAGAAGGCGAGCCCGTACTTGCCGTCCTTGGTCAGCTTCGCCGCCGCGGCCGTCAACTCGTCCCACGTTTTCGGCGGCTGTACGCCGGCAGCGGTGAGGAGGTCCTTGTTGTAGATCAGGGCCAGGCCGTTGACACCGGGTGCCAGGCCGTACACCTTGTCCTGGTAGGTGCCCGCTTTGATGATGCTGGGGTAGTAGCCGTCGGTGGAGATGCCGTAGTCGGTCAGCGGGGTCAGCGCGCCGGTGGCGGCGACCTGCTGGAGGGTGGGGTTGTCGGTGAAGAGCAGGTCCGGCAGTGTCTTGGAGCTCGCGCCCTGCAGGACCTTCGGCAGCAGCTGGGCGGTGGGCACCGTCTGACGCTGGATCTTGATGCCGGTCTGCGCCGCGCAGCCGTCGAGGATCTTCTGCCAGGCGGCGGATCCCTGCTCGTCGGCGTAGTAGTCGAGCTCGGTGATCGACGACGCCGGCGCCGCGGTGCCGCCCCCGGCCCCGCCGGGAGCCGGGGCCGGGCTGCACCCGGACACGAGGACGGCGGCAGTCGCGATGCCGGTGGCGGCCAGCAGGCCGTGGCGGAACGCGGGCATGGGGGACTCCTTCGGGCGCTCAGGTGGGGCTCGACCGGGGATGTGACGGGAAGGCTCAAGCGGGTGGGGCGCCGGTGCTGTCGCGCACGGTCAGGCGGGGCGAGAGCAGGCGGATCTCGGGGGTGGTGTGGCCACCGAGGCTGCGGACGACCATTTCGACGGCCTGCTTGCCGACCTCTTCGGCGGGGATGGCCACGGTGGTCAGCGCGACCGATTGCTGCTCGCCCATCGTTTCCGGGCAGACGGCGATGACCGAGAGGTCGTCCGGCACGCGCAGGCCACGGTGCCGCAGTTCGGAGAGCAGGGCCGGGAGAACGGCTTCGTTGTGCACCACCAGCCCGGTGATGCCGGGGTCTTGGGTGAACAGCTCGTCCAGTGCGTCGCTCGCGGCCTCGTAGGAGTGGTTGCACGGCCGGGTGATCACCCGCAGGCCCCGGTGGCCCGCGGTCCGGTTGAAGCCGCCGAGGAACCGCGTCGCGTAGCTGGTGCCGCGCTGGTAGACCGCGGGCGACGGACCGATCAGGGCGATCCGCCGGTGGCCGAGGTCGGCCAGGTGCGCGACGCACGCCGAGCCGGCCGCGGTGAAGTCGAGGTCGACGCAGGTCAACCCGGCCCGGTGCTCGGGCACGCCGATGAGCACCACCGGCCGGTCCAGGGCGAGCAGCACCGGCACCCGGGGATCGCCCGCCTCGACATCCATCACGATCAGCGCGTCGGCGATGGCCGCCGACGCCACCCGCTGGAGCGCGGCGGCCCCTTCGTCCTTCGTGAGCAGCAGGAGGTCGTGGTCGTACGCCCGCGCCGCGGTCACCACCGACGTGACGAACTGCATCACGACGGCGACGTTGAGGTCGGTACGCAGGGGGACCACCAGGGCGAGCACGTTGGTTCTGCTGCTGGCCAGGGCGCGGGCCCCGGCGTGCGGGTGGTAGCCGAGCTTGCGGATGCTCTCCTCGACGAGCTGCCGGGTCTGCGGCGAGATCGAGCGCTTGCCGCTGATCACGTACGACACCGTGCTGGGCGCCACCCCCGCCGCGGCGGCGACGTCGTTGATCGTGACCACGAGACTCCTCTCGGCGCACCGGATCGTCGAAGCGCATCGATGATCGATGAAGGTAAGTGACACATCTGCGAAACACAACCCCCGATCGTTGCTCGCGCGCTATTCGACAGTCATTCGACGAATATTCGAAATGCCACACCGGCGCCGAATCCATCGAAGCGCCAGCTCGGCCGGGTTTGCCCTGTTCACAGGCACCTATAGCGGGTACTCGGCGATTCGAGGGAAAGTCGCCGAGAGGCGCTTGACCGGGTTGTAACGAGGCTGCAATAGTCCTTCCATCCTCCTCTGACGCGACGACCGTCCGCGAAACACAGTCGAATCGCTTCGACAGATGCCCCTACCGGAGGTTCCACCGATGCGCAGAAACCTCTTCCGGACCGCGCGCCGCGGCGTCCTGCTGGCGGTGACCGCGACCCTGGTCGCGGCGCCGGTCGCCGCGGTCGCGGCGCCGCCCCCGCCGTTCCGGGACCCCTCGCTCCCGCTCGCCGTCCGGATCGGCGACCTGCTCTCGCGGCTCACCCTGGACGAGAAGGTCTCCCTGCTGCACCAGTACGAACCGGCCATCCCGCGCCTCGGCATCGGCGTGTTCAAGACCGGCACCGAAGCCCTGCACGGCGTGGCGTGGTCGACGGACTACGACAACAAGGGCGCCGTCGTCACCGCGAACGGAACCGTGTTCCCGCAGGCGCTCGGCCTGGCCGGCACGTGGAACCCGGACCTGGTCGAGCAGGTCGGCACGGCGGTGGGGCAGGAGGCCCGCGGCTTCAACGCCGAGAACCCGACCCTGTGGGGCCTGAACCTGTGGGCGCCGGTGGTGAACCTGCTGCGCGACCCCCGGTGGGGCCGCAACGAGGAGGGGTACTCCGAAGATCCGTACCTGACCGGCCGGCTCGCGACCGCCTACGGCCGCGGCATGCAGGGTGACGACCCGCGTTATCTCCAGGCTGCGCCGACGTTGAAGCACTACCTCGCCTACAACAACGAGGTCAGCCGCGACACCAGCAACTCCTCGGTGCCGCCGAAGGTCCTGCACGACTACGACGAGCAGGCGTTCAAGATCCCGTTGCAAGCCGGGGCGGCCAACGCGGTCATGCCGTCGTACAACCTGACCAACGGCCGGCCCAACACGGTGAGCCCCGACCTGGACGACGCGCTCCGCAAGTGGGCGCCGCGGGACATCGCCGTCGTCAGCGACGCGGGTGCCCCGTCGAACCTGGTCGATTCGGAGAAGTACTACGCCACCAAGGCGGAAGCGGACGCCGCGGCGATCAAGGCCGGGCTGGACAGCTTCACCGACAACGACACCGACGGCTCGATCACCGCGGCCGCGGTCCAGGAGGCCCTCTCGAAGGGGTTGCTGACCGTCGCGGACGTCGAGAACGCCGATCGGCACCTGCTCTCGCTGCGCTTCCGCCTCGGCGAGTTCGACCCGCCGGGACGCAACCCGTACGCGAAGATCACCCCGGCGGTCATCAACTCGCCGGCGCACCAGGCGCTGGCGCGCAAGGCCGCGGACGCCCAGGTCGTGCTGCTGCGCAACAACGACAACGCGCTCCCGCTCGACACCGCGCGGAACAAGAAGGTCGCGGTCGTCGGCCCGCTCTCCGACACCCTGTACGAGGACTGGTACAGCGGTTCGATGCCGTACCGGGTGACCCCGCTGCAGGGCATCACGGACCGCCTCGGCACCAACGGCACGGTCGCCTCGTCGGAAGGCGTCGACCGGATCGCCCTGAAGAACCTGGCCACCGGCAAGTACCTGACCGCCTCGGCGGACGCGGCGGGCGGCCCCCTCACCGAGGGCGCCACCACCGCCGGCGCCACCCAGTCGTTCGACGTCTTCGACTGGGGTGCGGGCAAGAACACCCTCCGGACCGTCGCCAACGGCAAGTACCTCGGCTACTCCGGCGGCACGCTGGTCAACAACGCCGTGCAGCCCAACGGCTGGTTCGTGCAGCAGCAGCTGAAGCTGGACAAGCAGCCCGACGGCAGCTACGTGCTCGAGTACGCGGGCAACGAGGTGGGCGAATCGTGGTTCGGCCCGGACAAGTACGCGGTGGTGGGGGCCGACGGCGTGCTGCGGATCGCCTCGCCCGACGTCGCGGGGGCCACGAAGTTCGGCCGCGACGTGGTCACCAGCGGGGTCGGCACCGCCGTGGCCGCGGCGAAGGACGCGGACACCGCCGTCGTGGTCGTCGGCAGCATGCCGTTCATCAACGGCCGCGAGGCGAACGACCGCAGCGGCACCGAGCTCGCGCCGGCGCAGCAGGCGCTGGTCGACGCCGTGCAGAAGGCGAACAAGCACACGATCGTCGTCGTCGAAAACAGCTACCCGACGACCGGGTGGGACACCCGGACCGCCCCCGGGATCGTCTGGACGACGCACGCCGGCCAGGAGACCGGGCACGCCGTCGCGGACGTCCTGTTCGGCGACTACAACCCCAGCGGGCGGCTGACGCAGACGTGGTACGCCTCCGACGCGAAGCTGCCGAGCATCCTCGACTACGACATCGCCAAGACCGGCATGACCTACCAGTACTACCGGGGCAAGCCGCTGTTCCCGTTCGGCTACGGCCTGAGCTACACCTCGTTCCGCTACGGCAACGTCCGGGCCGACCGGCCGGTCACCACGGCGGACGGAACGGTGACGGTGAGCGTGGACGTGACCAACACCGGCGGCCGCGCGGGCTCGGACGTCGTGCAGCTCTACACGAGCAACCGTGATTCCCGCGTCCGGCAACCGCTCAAGCAGCTGCGCGCCTTCCAGCAGGTCAGCCTGGAACCGCACGAGACCAGGACCGTGCAGCTGCAGGTCAAGGCGGCGGACCTCGCGTCGTGGGACGTCACGCGCAGCCGGTCCGTGGTCGAGACCGGGCGGTACGACTTCGCCGTCGGCCGGTCGGCCACCGACATCACGCAGACCGTGCCGGTGTTCGTCGCCGGCGAGGTCGTCCCGCCCCGCGACCTCGGGCAGCGGACGCTCGCCGAGAACTTCGACGGCTACCAGGGCGTCACGCTGACCGACCAGAGCAAGGCGAGCGGCACTTCGGTCGCGGCGGTGGCCGGCACCTGGATCGCGTTCGACGGTGTCCGGCTTTCGCCGTCGGCGCGGGCGATCACCGCGTCGGTGTCCAAAGCGGACTCGACGCCGGCCCGCATCACCGTGCGCCTGGACGACCCGGCCACCGGCCCGGTGCTCGGCACGCTCACGGTGCCGGGCACCGGCGGGAAGTACCGCTACACCGACGTGCGCGCCGCACTGGCGAAGGCGAGCGGGATCCGGAACGTCTACCTCGTCTTCGACGGCCCGGTGAACCTCCACTCCGTCCAGCTCACGAAGGAGGCCGGCCGGTGAAGCTCGGCAAGGCCCTCGATCCAGGGCAACGCCGGCGGCGAGGACCTGGCCGATCCGTGCGTGCCGGTGCGGGACCTCGCGAATCCGGGATACCGCGCCGTCAGCTGAAGTCGGTGAATCCGCGCAACGACGCTCGGGAAAGGAAGACCATGCCGAAACCGGCACGCGCCCTCGTGACCTCATTCGCCGTGGCGGCGGCCGTCGTGGCCGCCGCACCGGCGGCCCACGCCGCGACCTGGTCGTCTTCGGACAGGTGGGCGACCTGGTCCAACGGCGGTTACACGGTCCGCAACGACGTGTGGGGCAGCGGGGCCGGCCCGCAGACGATCTGGGCCAACTCCTCCAGCAACTTCGGGGTCTGGGCCGACCACCCCGACACCGGCGGCGTCAAGTCGTACCCGCATTCGGCCAAGGCCGTGAACAAGAAGCTCAGCGCGCTCGGCCGGGTGTCGAGCAGCTTCGACGTCACCCGGCCCGGCAGCGGTGCCTACGAGACGGCGTACGACATCTGGACGAACAACAACGCCTACGAAACCATGCTGTGGATGGACAAGCAGGGTGCGGTCGGCCCGCTGGGCAGCAAGCAGACGACCGCGACGGTCGGCGGCCACACCTGGGACGTCTACAAGGGCAGCAACGGCTCGAACGACGTGTTCTCCTTCGTCCGGACCTCGAACACCAGCTCCGGCACGGTGGACGTGCTGGCGGTGCTCAAGTGGATCCAGAGCAAGGGCTGGTTCGGGGACGTGACCCTCGGCGAGGTGCAGTTCGGCTTCGAGATCACCGCCGCCGGCGGCGGCCTGAACTTCACCACCAACAGCTACTCCGTTTCGTCGTCCTAGCGGGGGAGGGAAGGCCGCCATGGCGGCACCTTCCGCACCTCCCGCGGCACCCCGGATCGACCGGCTGCCGGACGTCGGGCGGAGTCCGAGCGCAAGGCACCGGCGCGATCGGCCCGACCATCAGCACCGCCCTCGAGAACCGATGGTCAGCGACATGATCGCCAAGGGAGAGCTCGACCCGCACAGGGCGCTCAGGTCTATGCGGTCGCCAGCAGTTGTTGCTTCGACCCGGTTCGGCAGCTCGCGCAGATGATCCGCTCGACGGGTTTCGATGGTGCTTGAATCTCTTGCATGCCACCAATGAACCCAGGAAAATCGCATTATGTCGAAAGTTCGCCGGACCATTGTCGCAACCGCCGTCATTGCCGCGGTTTCCGCTGTTGCCGCCCCGGCCGCGAACGCGGACACGATCCACCAAGTGCCGTGTAACGCTCCGGACTTCTTCAGATTCCAGGACCGGAACTTCAACCAGACGTGCTACGCCTATGCCGGCGTGACCGAACCGGACCTCGCTCTCGTCACCGCCTGGAGCAGCGGGAACAACGCCGGCTACTTCGTGTGGTCCGACGTCGACGGTGGGCCGTTCACCCGGTTCTTCGGCAAGAACGAGCGCGGAACCCTGCCGGACCGCAGCACTTACGTCGAAAAACTGAACATCTACTGACCTTCTGTTCAAGCACGATTCGGAGGCTCGTGTTCACCGCGACCGCAGGGGCCGCCCAGGCCAGTCCGGCACTCACCTGCACGTTGCGGTGCGGCACCGCGATCACCGCCTACCCGGACCCCGCCAGCCACATCATCTGGTGGGCTTCAGCTGGCGACCAGTTCACCAACTTCGACAACTACTGGCAGGACTACGACCACGCAACCGACGTCGGCACGGCTGCCCACCGGATGTGGCAGACCGCGAGGGAGATCGGGGCCGGTATCTGGTTCGTTGCAGCAGACGGGGAACGCGCCTGCGCCCGAACGCTTCTGTGGTGGCGTGGTGACCCGTTCCGGCGGAGACGACGGATGGAGCAGCCTCGCCACGTCAGTCACACGACCGCGGGGTGGTGGCGGAGCCCTTCGTCGGCGATTCCGCTGGACCTCCGCGCGCAAGGCGTGACATCCGCAGGTAGGGACCATTGGCCCATGGTGGAGGAAGGTTCGCCTGTCCTCGAATAAGATCGGCCGGTCGTGGGGAAGGGTCAGCCGGCCGGGGTCCAGGTGAGGACGTCGGCGTAGGCCGCCTCCAAACCCGCGTTGGCGCGGATGCTCGCCGGGATGCCGCCGGCGTCGGTGATCGGGTGGTTGTTCCTGATCAGCACGGACTTCTGGTCGTAGTCGGCGCTGCCGTTCTCCCAGTAGTTGTTCTCGATGTCGAGCGGGTCGTAGGTGCCCTTGTTCAGTGCGTAGTCGGTGTGCTTCGAACCCCAGGCGAGATCCGCGTTGTACAGCCCGTTGCCGGTGATCGTGATGTTTCCCGCGCCGTTGTCGGTGTAGACGGCCTTGCCCGCGCCCTTCTGATCGTGGATCACGTTGCCGGTGAGCTTCTCGCCGTCGGCCAGGTCCGGGCCGGTGTTGCCGTTGGTGTAGATGCCGGCACCGTCGGCCAGTAGCTGCATGTGGTCGAAGACGAGATTGTCGCTCAGCGTGTTGTTGTTGCTGTAGTTGGGTTCCGCCTTGATCTTCACCTTGTCCGGCCAGCCGCCCCAGCCGATCGAGATCCCGCTGTAGGGGGTGTGGTCGATCTGGTTGTGCGAGACGATGGTGTGCTCGGTGTAGCCGATGTCCATCCCGATGCCGCCCGCGTACTCCACCGACGTGGCGAACACGTGGTTGTCGAGCAGCCGGTTTCCGCTGGTGTGCTGCGCCGCCGCGGTGGGCGACGTGATGTCGACGCCGCCGAGTTCCAGCCCGTTGCCGGAGATGTCGGTGAACACGGTGCCCTGCACCAGGTCGTCCTGCGAGCCGGTGCCGAGGTCGAGTCCCGCCGCGCCCAAGTGGACGAACGCGTCCCGGGTGAAGCTGATGTTCCTGGCGTAGGCGAAGGAGACGTTGCCCGGTTCCTTGGTCCAGTTGCCGTACGGGCACTTCCCGCTGTCGACGAACTGGCACAGCCCTTGCTGGTCGTAGCCGTGCGCGCCGGTCAGCGTGTAGTTCGCTTGGATCTCGGAGAAGCCTTCGGGCGTGCTCGGGAAGTTCCAGGTGGCGTAGGAGAACTGGAGGCCGCTGAAGGTGATGTCGTGGACCGGCGCCGAGGCCGTCCCGATGCCGGACACCAGGGTTTCCACCGCGGGCGCGGTCACCGTCTCCTTGGTGATGTCCTCGCCGGGCTTCGGCACGTAGAAGACGGTGTGCGCGGCGTTGTCGAGGTACCACTCACCGGCGGAAAGCAGCTCGTAGGCGTTTTCCACCGCGGTGGGCAGCTCGGTGATGGCCTGGCGGCCGACCAGCTCGACCGTGCGGCCGGAGCCGTCGGTGCGCATCACGCGTTTCGTCGAGTTGTCCCAGCACGGCTGCGCCATCTTGATCGTCGTCGGCGAGATCGTGTTCACCGGGCACCGCGGCTGCGTCCACGCGCCGAGACCCCCGGTGTAGACGAAGTCGATGTCCTTGGGGTTGCGCCAGTTGTCCATCGCGGCCGACGACGTCGTGTAGCCGCCGGTGATCCTGGTCAGTGTCACCGGCAGGGTGCCGGTCGCGCGCGGAACGCGGGCGCCGTTGACGTACAGCTGGCGCGTGCGCAGCGTCGCGGGGGCGGGCGCGGACCAGATGTTCTTGCCGCTGTCGGAAACCTTCCAGCCGGTGATCGGGACGCCGCCGCTGATGACCGGCCGGGCGCCGGGTGCGGCGGTCCAGAGCACGCGGTGACCGTTGGCGCCGGAGTCGGCGGCGGTCAGCCGCAACGGCGCGCTCAGGGGGTAGGTGCCGTCTTCGAGGCTGACCGAGACGTCGCCGGTCATGCCCGGGATGAGTCCGCGCACGAGCTGCTGGGCGCGTTGCGGCGTCCTGACGGCCTGTGCCGCGCTCGTGCCGTCGTGGGTGTCGTCGCCGTCCGGGGCGACGTGGACGACCTGCTGCGGCGCCGACGTCGCCGGGGTCACCAGGACCCCCGTCGCCGTCAACGCGAGGCCGGTCGCGAATAGGGCCGCCTTGACTCGTGTGCGCACGATGACCGTCCTTCGTCGTAGGCTCTGGCCGGCTCGGAGTCTGACCGGTGCGACGAAGAAATGTCAACGATTGGTCGGATGACTTATCGGGCATTGCGGGGCGAAGAGGGCTATTTCGCACCTGAATGTCCCGGTCATCGGATCTCTCTGCGCTCGGCGCCAACCCGGGAGCCCTGGAGGCCGCCGTAGCAGGACGAACCGGTCGAGGCATGGTGCTCGGCCTGCACCCACACGCTGACGGGGTTCTGCGCGGCGACGACCCGTGTTCAGGCCGGCAGGCCGTTGTCGCCGGTGTCGAGGACCTGGGTCTTGAACTTCGTCAGGAACGCGGTGAACTCACCCGTGGTGGACTCGATGATGGTCCCGCCGTCCTGCCAGATGCCGTCGAGGTGCTGGAACTGCCCGGGCGGGTCACCTTGGTTGTAGTGGATGTCGTGGACGCCGGGGCCATGGGTGTACGGCGCGCCGAAGACGTGGACCCGCCGGCAACCGGTGAGCCGTTGTTCGAGCAGGTTCAGCGCGTTGTCCGCGGTGCTTTCGACCCAGCCGAACCGGGGGGAGCGCAGGATCGTGGTGACCAGCGCGGCCAGCGGACCGGCGATCAGCGTCAGGCAGCCGCGGCCGCGCAGCAGCGGGGACCTCAGGTAGTCGAGCGCGCCGGACGTGGCGTCGCGGGCGAGGGGATGCCAGCCGGGTCCGAGGCCGGCGATGGTGGTGAACCGGGTGGCGTCGAGGTTGCGCACTTCGCGGTACTGCACCGGAACACCGCACGCCGTAGTCGGCCAGCGGCATCTTGGCTCCTTCCGGTCAGCCGAACAGCAGCCGTTGGCGGCAGCTGGGGGTCGCCGGGTCGTAGTAGCGGCGGGTCCAGCTGTCGTCGGGGGCGAGGTAGGCGGTGTCGCGCTGGTCGTCGTCGCGGAGTTTCTGCTGGAGGTAGCGGAAGTAGAAGTGGTTGAAGATGCGCATGAACTCGCCGAGGTAGATGTCCGCGACCCGGGTGTCCCCTCGGATCATGAGCATGTTCTCGTCGTTTTCGTGGACCGAGGCGTCGCTGAAGTTGCCGGAGCCGGTGATGACGAGCGGGTCGTCGCCGAGTGGGTCGACGAGCATGAACTTGGTGTGGGTGTAGCGGACGTGGACGTTGAGGCCGGTCAGGTGTTCCTTGGTCCAGCGGTCGAGGATGTCGGAGCTCAGCAGGGATCCGACGGCGACCTTGATGTCGTGGTCGCGGGTGAATTCGACGTCTCCGCTGTCGGGTGGTTCTTCGAGGACGAGGTAGCGCAGCACGTCGGACTCGGGGGCGATCGCGTCGGCGATCTTGTCGTGCACCCCGAAGGCCGCGGTCATGAAGAACGACTTCCGGGCCCGCCCGGCTTGCGTGGCGTACCAGTCGATCAGGTCGAGGGTGCTTCTCGGGCTGACCACGGGGGAGATCCCGGCCGTCGGCGGGGTGGTGGGGGTGGGTGCCGCGGCGGTGTTGGCGGGCCGGATCTCGGCGTAGTCGGGGTCGGTGGACAGGCGGGTCCAGTAGCCGAGGTACTCGGCGGCGACGTCGTCGTCGCGGACGAGGTGCCCGACGTTGGACTGGCCGAACAGGCCGCCCCAGGTGATGTTGGTCGATCCGGTCCAGACGGCTCGCGGCTTGCCCTCGTGCAGCAGCACGAGGAACTTGTTGTGCGAGATGGCGCTGTTGGTCTTGCGCGGAATCATGCACGGGTCCAGGCCGGCGGCGGTGACGGCCGGCTCGGTCTGCTGCCAGACCTTGGCACGCTTCGGATCGGTGCTTGCTCGTCCGCGTCTGTCGTAGACGATCTTGACGTCGACCCCGCGGTCCGCGGCCGCCTTCAGCGCGTCGAGCACCGGCGGGTAGGAGAATTCGTAGACCGAGCCGCGCAGCGCGTACTCGGGCCCGGTGGCCGAGGCGATGTAGGTGAGGAGTGCTTCCTCGAGGCCGCGGGAGAGCCAGTCGTAGGCGGGGTCGGTGCGGTCGTCGGTGCGGGGCGGGCGGCCGAACTTCTGCGCGTAGGCCTGGCTGGCGGCGACGCCGCGGTTGAAGTGGATCGCGTGGGTGCCGATGTCCACGGGTTCCGTCCGGACGGTCACGGTGACGTCGCGGCCGATCGTCAGGTTCTTCGGCTTTCCGTAGAGCGCGACCACGCGGTACTGGTACTCGTGATCCGGCTCGACGGTGTAGTCGCCCCACTGGAAGGATTGCAGCGGGTGTTCGCGGAGGCTGACGGACGAGCCCGGCGGGATCCCGCGTGAGGTCTCCTTGAACACTTTCATGCCGCGGAGCCAGTAGCGCTCGTCCTTGGCCGCGTCGAACCGTTCGACGGCGAAGCCGAGAAGGCCGGTGGCGGCTTGCTCGGGAAGGTCGATCCCGAGCAGCACCACGTAGGAGCCGGCCACGGCGTGGACCTGTAACGAATCGGCAGTACTGCGGCTTCGCATGGTCGTGCCTCCACACTCACTGTGCCCGGCACTCATGGGTCGCAACGGACACGGTGGCCGTTACTGCGCCCGCGGCCGGTGACCGACGAGACGGCGGTTTCGGTGGTTCGCCTGTCCAGGCCGGTCACGTCTCCTTCGCCAGGTCGAACGCTCAGCCAGGCTCGCGTCGACCTCGCTCGGCATCGCCGCGCGCTGCAGCTCGACCGCTCGGCTGTCGCCCGGTACGTGGACCGGGATGAACGGGATCCCGTGCTCCGGCACCGAGCTCACCGCCTCGTACGCGATCGGCGCGCGCGGTTCGTCCGGCTGCGTGGCCTGGTGCCGCCGGCGGCGGAACGCGAGCGATTCCGCCGCCATCTCGTGGCCACGTCCTCCAGCGCCGGGCCCGTCGAGACCTTCGGCGTGCCCGGTGGCAGCAGCATCCCGGAAAGATCAGCCGGGCCAGGTCGGTGCGGTCCGGGGTGACCGCGGCGAAGTTCGTCCTGCCGTCCTCGACCGCCCACCTGCGGGGCAGCGGCATGCCGGAGTAGCGCACCGGCGAGGGATCACGGTCCGGTTGAGCTTTTCGAGACCGGTCGAACGGTGCGTCGTTCGAGCTGGTTCGAAAAGCTTGCGACGTGGCGGCTCCGGCAGGAACCTGGGTCGGCATTGCTTGCGATGAAAGGGGAATTCGTGTCGAGGAAAGCGATGATGGCCAGTGGTCTGCTGGCGGCCGCTATGGTCTTGACCGGAACAGGTGTGGCGGCTGCGTCAACCCAGGCGACCAACCCGAACACGTGCAAATTCACGAGCGACTGCGGGACCGGCACCGATCCGGTACCCGGTGGCCGCCGGCAGATCTGGTGCGACTGGAACGGCGGGCCGGCGAGCTACTTCCGGGTACTGCAGAACGGATTGTGGACGCAATGGTCCGCGAACGGAGCCAACAGCGGTACCGTCGGTTGTGGAACCACCGGTGACCTCGCCGGGAACCTGCACGTACAGGTTCATCTCTCGCAGCCTGCGACCTCGATCAGCGTCGGCTGGCACCTGTAGCCGGAGGAGCGTGGGATCAGCCGAAGTGCAGGGCTCTCAGGCGAGGGAACTCCTCAAGGGCAGGGGAGTCCTGCGCTCGGTCCGGCGCCGCCGGCCTTGCCGCTCCGGCTGTTCACCATCCCCGCGATACGTACCGCGGGGCGTGCGAGAACGCCTACGGCCCTTACCCGCCTGTGCTCCCCTTGGCGCCCGAGTCCGCAGCGTGGTCCCCTCGTCCGACCTGAACCGAAGTCGGTGAGCGGGTCACGCCCGCGGCGAGCGTGCGGTCCGGGGTTCGGCGGCGTGGTCGGTGTGTGGGCACATCGAGTACCTCCCGATGCAGCCAGATCCGGCCGTTGCTCTTACCTCGGGTCATGCACTGCAGCACTTGGCATGTTCACCCGAAGACCGTCTGCAGCGCTCGCTGCGGTTGAGGGCGGTGACCTTACGGACGGCGTCGGCGACGGCGCGGAAGTCCTTACGCAGGATCGCACCGTGGCTGCCGGTGACCTTTGCGCTGATGCGGATGTTCGGGTTGCGTTCGGTCACGGCAGGGAGGCTGGTGCGTATCTGGTCGTGCCCACCCTTTGCCGAGTTCGATGGTGCTGCTCGCCATCTTTTCGGCGTTCATCCGTGGGGTCAGACCGGTCGGGTGCAGCAGCGGCATGAACCGGCCCCATCGCCGAGACGCTTTCCGGATCCCTTGTTCCATGGCGTCGGTGAGCCAGTCGTACGGTTGCGCGCCCTCGACGAAAGCTCCGTAAGACCAGCCCGCCCCCAGCGCCCGGTCCACGCCCCGGGCCGCGAGCACGGCATCGACATCCCGGACGGCGGCTTCGAACGAATAGTCCGCCGAGCGCTGTGACTTCCTGCCGCGGGCTCGCTCGTCGTAGGTGATGTGCCGCCATCCCGTGCCCAGGTCGGTGATGACCCGCCGCCAGTACCCCTGGGTGGCGAACTGGCCGTTGAGGTGGATCACGGGGGTGCCGGCCGGGTGCTATTTCCCGGCCGTGCCGGATTCCCCGCCGATGGACTCCTGATAGACGTCCGCGTAGGTGCGTGAGTCCTTGATCAGGTCGTCGCAGAACGCGGCGACGTCGTTGCCGATGAGGGCCACGACCCCCTGGCCCGCGGCGACGCCCTCTTCGAAGAAGGCGACGATTCCCGGGAGCAGAGGTCCGTCGGGCAGGTCGATCGGCCCGACCTTGAGGAGGTACTTCTGCATCTCCTGGTAGACGATCTGGTAGTCCGGCGGGAGTGCCTTGACCCGAGCCATGTGGGTCCGCCACTGCTTCTTGCCCTCGATGATGTCTTGGATGCCCATCTCAGCCTCCCAGCTGGTGCAATTTCCTGGCGACGTTCCGGTTCACCTGCTCGCGCCACCGGTCGCGATGGGTTCTGGCCCCTTCTCCGCCGGCCAGTGCCGCGCAGAAGCCTCGGATGTCGTCGCCGAGCACCTCGTGCACGCTCTGCCCCTCGGCCGCGGTCTCTTCGAGCAGCCCCAGCGCACCGTCGAGAATCGGCATCAGGTTGCGACCGGTGAAGTCCGAGTAGGGAGAAAAGTGGCCCTTGATCTGTTCCCACGCAGCGCGGTATTCGTCCGGCAGGGTTTCGGCCCGACTTTCGAACGCCTTCCATTCCCTGGTGAGATCGCTGCCGGTGATGGTCTCCCAGACGTTCATCTCCCGCCCTCCTTGAGCTTGTCGATGCGTGATGAGACGTACTGCCATTTCGCCCAGAACTTCGCGAGTTCCTCGCGGCCGCTGTCGTTGAGCGCGTAGAACTTGCGCGGCGGGCCCACCCCGGACGGTCGTTTCGTCACCTGGACGAGCCGGTTCCGTTCCAGTCGCAGCAGGATGGTGTACACGGTCCCCTCGACGACGTCGGCGAAGCCGAGGTCGTTCAGCTGACGGGTGATGGCGTACCCGTAGGTTTCCTCGCTGCCGATGATTTCGAGCACGCACCCTTCGAGCGTGCCTTTCAGCATCTCCGTCAGGTCGTCCATCACGAGCCTCCTCGACCATCGGTACTACGTGGTACCGAGTACTGCTACACGGTACCACGTAGTAGTGGAAGATGGGCCGAGCAACGTCTACCGCGGACGCGGAAGGCGAGCGATCACCCAGGCACCCCGCGTGGCGGTCCACGATGGGGAGCGACCCGCCGTGGCGGGTGACGACGCCGGGATCTCAGAAGCTGCAGGCGGTGAACACGAGGCAGAGCAGTTCCCCGTTCTCGTCCTCGGCTTCGATTCCGTACACGGCCTCGGCGTCGGCCGGGAAGATCATCGCGTTGGCTCCGGTGGCGGGGTCGACGACCTGGTCCACCCAGTTGTGCCGCCGGTAGCGCGGGCCGTCGGCCCGGATCCTGTCCCGTGCCTGCTCGAACAGGCTGGGCTCGCCGGCCGGGCCGGGGTGTTCCACCTTGCCGTCCGCCCGGTCGTCGCACAGCACGGCGTAGTCCTCGAGTTCCTGGTGGTCGTCGTACCCCTCGTCCCACTGCGCCGCATCGATCCGCGCCGGTCCGGCGAACGGGATCACGAGCACACTGGTGAAGTAGCGGATCTCGTCCGGCTTCCAGTCGTCCTGGCCGAAGGTGTAGGTGCCCACGTACACCGGGTGGGTGCCGACCGGCACCGAATGGCAGAAGCCGCCTTGGACGCCGGGGGTGTTCCAGCGCACCGTTCCGTCCACCACCACGAGGTTCCCGGCGTGGTCGAACCAGTCGGGCCGGGCCACGAACCCGGGGCAGTCCTCGCCGCCGCGGGTGAACCGATCGGCCAGCCGCCACAACAACGGAGCCATCGCCCGCGGATCGAACGCACCCGGCTCAGACATGCACGCCTCCCCGCGTTTCTACTGTGGACTCTTCGTCCAGCAGGCCGTCCGGGCCCAGCGGTCACACCACGATCGACCGGTCACCGGAGCCACCGACCACCAGCGCTCCGCCGCCGGCGGTTTCGCCGGCCACCACCGACAGTATGGCGGGGGTGTGGCCGACGAGCGGCTCGCCCACCGGTGCGCCGGTCGCCGCGTCCCAGCGCCGCACGGTGGCGTCCGCGGCGGCGCTGAGAACCACCGTGCGTCCGGTGCCCAACCGAACCACGGCCACCGAGGTCACCGATCGGGTGTGGCCGGTCAGTGGCTCGCCGGCCGGTTCACCGGTCAGGGCGTCCCAGCGGCGGATGGTGTTGTCCCCGGCACCGCTGACGAGCAGGGTCCGGCCGTCGCACACCCCGGCCGCCACGGGGGCCGTGGTGCCGTGGCTGGGGAGTGGTTCGCCGACCGGTGAACCGGTTTCCGCGTCCCAGCGGCGGAACGTCTTGTCGTCGGCCGTGCTGATGATCAGGGTGCGGCCGTCGGCCGCGGGGACCGTGACCAGCGAGCGCACGGTGCCACCGTGGCCGGTGAGGGGTTCGCCGACCGGTGCGCCGGTCTCCGCGTCCCAGCGGCGGATCGTGTGGTCGCCGGCACCGCTGACGATCAGCGCCCGGCCGTCGCTCAGCCGGGCGGTCGTCAGGGACATCACGATGCCGGTGTGACCGGTCAGCGGTTCGCCGACCGGGTCGCCGGTTTCCGCGTCCCAGCGGCGGACCGTGTGGTCGGCCGCGCCGCCGACGACCAGTGTCCGGCCGTCGTCGAGGGCGACCGTGGCCACCGCCCGCACGCCGTCGGTGTGGCCGGCGAGCGGTTCGCCCACGGCCTCGCCGGTCAGCGCGTCCCAGCGGCGCACCGTGCGATCGACGGACCCGCTGACGACCAGCGGGCGGCCCTCGGCCATGGCCAGCGACGTCACCATCTCGTTGTGCCCGGCGAGCGAGGCACCCACCGGTTCGCCGGTCTCCGCGTCCCAGCGGCGGACCGTGCCATCGTCGGAGCCACTGGTGAGCACCGTCCGGCCGTCGTCGAGGACGACGGTGGCCAGGGCCCGCACCGGAGCGGTGTGCCCGGTGAGCGGCTCACCCACGATTTCCCCGGTGGCCGCGTCCCAGCGGCAGACCGTTCCGCCCTCGGTGCCGCTGACGATCAGCTCGCGCCCCTCGGGCAGCGCCACCATGGTCACCGACCGCACCGCGCCGGGGCGCCCGGCCGGCGGCTCACCGACGGCCCTGCCTGCCACCACGTCCCACCGCCGGACCGTGCCGTCGGCCCCGCCGCTGACGACCAGCCCGTCGCCCGCCGCGAGCGACCACACCGGACCGGTGTGCCCGGTGAGCGGTTCTCCCGTGGGCTCTCCGGTTTCCGCGTCCCAGCGGAAGATCGTGCCGTCGCCGAAACCGCCGACGATGACCGCGCGGTCGTCGCCCGCCTCGACCGCGGCCACGGACAAGGCGGAGGCGGCGGGTCCGATGAGGGGTTCGCCCACGGCTTGGCCGGTCGTCGCGTCCCACCGGCACACGGTTCCGTCGTCGGAGCCGCTGACGATCAGGGTTCGCCCGTCGGGGAGCCGGAGCGTGGTCAGTGACCGCACCCATCCCGTCCGGGGTGGCGGAGTCCCCACCTGACGGCCGGTTTCCGCGTCCCAGCGGCGGATCGTGCCGTCGCTGAAGCCGCCGACGATCAGCACGCGATCGTCGGTCAGGCGGGTGCTGGTCAGCGCCCAGGCCCAGCCGGCGCCGGTGAGCGGGTCGCCCACGGCCTGTCCGGTCACGGCGTCCCAGCGGCGCACGCCGTCCTTCGAACCGGTCACCATCAGCGCGCGACCGTCGTCCAGCCGCACAGCCGTGATCGACACGACCGGACCCTGGTGCGGCGCCTGAATCCGTAGCGGGCTCGACCACGGCCGGCTGCCGTCGTCGCGGGGAGTCTCGTCCACGCGGACGTCGACGAGCGGACCGGCCTTGACGTCGACCTCGGGGGCCGGCCGGACCAGCGTGCCGCGGTACCCGATCGGGCCCTCGTCGACGCGCTGCGTGAACCCGAGGAACGACGCGCCGTCGCCGGCCAGCCCGATCGAGGCCAGGTTGCCGCGTTGGTCGCGCCAGCCCAGCCGCTCGATCGGCGCGCCCCCGGTGTCCACGTTGACACCCAGCTCGCCGGCGCCGTGCCAGGTCCCGTCCCAGCTGACGGCGGTGGTGAACCGCCACGCCGGCCCGGCGGGGCGCGCGGTGCGCTCGGCCAGGTCGCCGCGGAACTGGGACCACCGCCCGTCGGCGGTCCGGACGTGGCCGAGGAAGGTGCCCATCTCCCGCGCGAAAGCGACCGCGCCTTCGCTGCCGTCCGCGCCGCGCCAGGTCAGCTCCCCGGGGAGCGCGTCCTGGCCACTGTCGATCCACAACCGCAGCCGGGGTCCCGGTTCCCAGTCCCACTGAGGTCCGTCGGAGTGCTGGGTGTCGTAGGTGAACGCCGCTTCCCGGGCGCCGTCGGCGAGCATGGCCCGTTCCGCGGCGTCGCGGTCCCAGACCGATTCCAGCAGGACGTCGTAGAGCCACAGCATCGAGCGGGAGTCCTCGGCGCTGCGCACTTCCAGCGTGTTGTCGCCGAGCAGCCAGTCACCCGGTACCACGAACGTCATCGTCTGCGGCAGGTCGCCGCCGCCGGGGATGCGGAACCGCTCGATCACGACCTGCCCGTTGACCAGGACGTCCAGCGGCGCGAATCCCACGACCGGCCCGAGTTTCGACACCAGCGCACGGATCTTCAGCGTCACCTCGTCGGCCTGGGCATCGCCGGAGAACCCGATGCGTACCCCGCCACCCGCGCCGATGACCCAGTGGTTCCCGGCGTCGCCCGCCCCGTGCGCTTCGACCGAGGCGTTCACCGTGCGAGGAGGTACGGCCGAGAAGTCGATGAAGGTCGGACTCAGCGTCATGGCGGAGGATTGTTCACCAAGCGCTCGAGCGGCTTCAAGAGGGCCGGCTGCCCTGGCGCCGCCGGCGCCCGGCCGGGAAGCCGACACGGGTCGTCGCTTACTTCACGGTGTGTAGAAACGAACGCCCGGCCACCGTTCGGCGCTTTACAGCCCAGGCGGACGGTCCTACGGTGCGCTCGCACCCATGCGGCCGGTCCACGCCGACCACGGCTGAAGGAGGTCAGGTGTTCCGCAACCACAGACGCAGTATCCGCGCCACCGTCACGACGCTCGCGGCGGCGATCTCACTCGCGGTTCCCGCGTTCACCGCCAGTAGCAGTGCCGCCGTCGATCCGGGCGCCGCGCCCTGGCTGGACACCCATCGCCCGGTCCCGGCGCGGGTGGAGGCGCTGCTCCACGCGATGACGCTGCCCGAGAAGGTCGGCCAGATGGACCAGCAGCTGGTCGGCACGCTGACCGACGCCGACGGCACGACGTGCGGGAACAACGGTTTCAACCTGCCCAATCCCGTGTGCATGCGGAAAATCCTGGTCGACGCCAACGTCGGCTCGGTTCTCGCGGGCGGCACCGACAATCCGGTCGACACCACGGGCAAGGGCGGCGTGGGCAACACCGGCTACGACTGGGCCACCGAGTACAACATCATCCAGCAGTTCGCGATCAAGAACTCGCGCCTGCACCTCCCGGTGGTGTTCGGCGTCGACGCGGTGCACGGCTTCGGCCACCCGTGGCAGGCGCCGCTGTACCCGCAGTCCATCGGCATGGGCGCCACCTGGGACCCCGCGCTCGCGCAGACCGGGGGCAAAGCGACCGCGGACGCCCTGCGCGCCACCGGCTGGAACTGGGACTTCGCCCCGGTCCAGGACATCGCGCGCGACAACCGGTGGGGCCGCACCTACGAGACGTGGGCCGAGCAACCGGCCCTGGCCGCCGCGATGGGCGCCGCGAACATCAAGGGTATGCAGACGCCCGGCAAGCGCGGTGAGCTGAACGTCAGCGCGACGGTCAAGCACTTCGCCGGTTACTCGCAGTCGGTCAACGGCCACGACCGGACCGAGGCGCTGCTGCCCATGAACTACCTCCAGACGACGATCCTGCCGCCGTACGCGGCCGGGATCGACGCGGGCGCCGGGACGGTGATGGTCGACTCCGGTTCGATCAACGGCGTTCCCGCCACCTCGTCGCACTACCTGCTGACCGACGTCCTGCGCGACCAGATGCACTTCCCGGGCGTCGTGATCAGCGACTACCAGGACGTCACCGCGTTGCAGACCGCCTACCACATCGCGGCGGATCTTCCGGGTGCCATCGCCGCCGCCGTGAACGCGGGCGTCGACATGAGCATGCAGGTCTCCGACCCGGCCGGGTGGCAGACCGCGATCCTGCAAGCCGTGAACACGGGCAAGATCCCGCGCGCGCGGATCGACCAGGCCGTGCGCCGCATCCTCACGCTGAAGTTCCAGCTCGGCCTGTTCGACCAGCCGTGCGTGGCCGACCCGGCGAAACCGTGCGTCGACGCGAACGCCGCCAACGCCGCCGTCACCGCGGGCCGTGATCAGACGGCCAAGGCCGCGCGGGAGTCGATCACCCTGCTGCGCAACGAGAACAACGCGCTGCCGTTGCCGGCCGGCGCGAAGGTCGTGGTGACCGGCCCGAGCGCGGACTCGATGACCAACCAGCTCGGCGGCTGGAGCGTGAGCTGGCAGGGCGTGGCGGGTGCCGGGCACGTGTGCTGCATGGGCCCCGACAACCAGATCCCGCCGGGCACCACCGTGCTGGGCGGCATCCGCGCCGCGGACCCGGCGGCGGTCTACGCGCCGGACCAGGCCAGCGCCGTCGCGGCCGCGGCGGACACCAGTGCCTACGTGGCGGTGGTGGGGGAGAAGGCCTACGCGGAAGGGCTGGGCGACAACCCGGCGCCGGCCCTGGCGCCCGACCAGCAGGCCCTCGTCTCGGCACTGGAGGCGACCGGCAAGCCGGTGATCGTCGTGGTCGTCGCGGGCCGGCCGGTCGGGCTCGGCCCGGCGGAGAAGGCGAACGCGGTGCTGATGGCCTACCAGGGCAGCACGGAAGCCGGCACGGCCGTGGCGGATGTGGTGTTCGGCAAGACGAACCCGGCGGGCAAGCTGCCGATCAGCTGGCCGTCCGACGCGCCGGCCGTCGGCGCCGACTTCGCCGGCACGGCCCCGTCCCCGCTGGGGGACCAGCCGAAGTTCTTCGACCAGCTGCCCAGCACGGCATCCGGTCCGGGGAACGCGTACAACCCGCAGTTCCCGTTCGGCTACGGCCTGTCGTACACGACGTTCACCCACACGAACCTGGCGGTGACGCCGAAGGTCGCGCGCGACGGCACGGCCACCGCGACGTTCACCGTCACCAACACCGGGACCCGCGCCGGCACCGACATCGTGCCGGTCTACGTGGCCCAGCCGGTGAGCCCGGTGGTCGTCCCGCCGCAGCGGCTGGTCGGCTTCGCGCGGGTGACGCTCGACCCGGGCCGGTCCCAGGTCGTGCGCGTGTCCTTCCCGACGGCCACGCTGGCCGAAAGCGGCACGGACATCAACGCGTCCGGCCCACCCACCGTGGTGCCGGGAAGCTATGTGCTGCAGCTGGACAAGAACGGCACGACGCCGTACGCGGTGGACGTGTCCGCGCCGTTCCTGATCCAGTAGCACGGGCGGTGGCGGGGCGACGCCGGCGCGTCGCCCCGCGATACCGGCCCAGGCTCGGTTCCTCGTCGCTGACCGCGGTGAGCGGCTCAGGCGGTCGCGCGCCGCAAAACCAGCCACGCCGCGCCGCCGAGTGCCAGTGCGAACACCACGGGGTAGGCGGTGAAGAGGGCCAGCGACGGCTGGCCGCGGAGGAAACCGGTGATCGAGGGCCACCAGCGCTGCGCGGTCACCAGAACCTTGACCCCGGCCAGCAGCAAGGCGCCGGCGAAGAGCGCCAGGTAGATTCCGTTCTGCCGCCAGCGCTGGAACACCACGCCGGCCACCACCGCGACCGCGGACACCGCGATCAGCGGTCCACTGTAGACAAGCCACCGCGTGAGCGGGTCGCCTTGACCGAACACGTCCAGCCCGAAGATCCGCGCGTGCCGGCCCCAGCCGCCGGTCAGCCGCTCGACGGCGTCGAAGGCCACCAGCCCGAGCCCGAGGAGCAGGGCCTGGCCGAGGACGACCAGGGCGGTGGCCGCGGCGAACGTCCGGCGGGTGACGCCGAGCCCCAGCGTGAAGGGGAAGATCTGCGTCATCGTCTGCAGGTGCGCGGGGGCGACCAGGCCCCACATCGCCGGCAGCAGGTAGATCTCGTGGGCGGCGGCCGCGGTTTCGCCGTTGGAGATGTCGATGCCCCAGCCCAGCAGCGGCATCGCGGCGAGCAGGATCAGGGGGTAGGCGAGCAGGGTGGGCCAGTGGACGAGCTGGATCCGGGCGACGTCGAGCACGCGGGTCATCGGGTTTCCCTTCCGGCGGCGACCGGCCCGCCGTGGCGTTGGGTGGTGCGGACGACCAGCTGCTGCAGCGAAACCGGCTCGAAGTCCAGTCCGGGTTCGGGCCGGTCGGGGGCGCCGGTGAGGGTGACGCGCAGGGCGCCGCCGATCCGTTCGCGGTGCAGCTCCTGGTATCCGGCGGCGAACCGCTCGACGGCGTCGGCGGGCCCGGTGACCGCGACGGCCTCGCCCCGCAGTGCCTCCGCGTCGGCGTCGATGAGCACCTGGCCGCGGTCGAGCAGCACGACGTGCTCGATCAGGTCGCTGACCTCGTCGATCAGGTGCGTGGAGAGCACGACCGTGCGCGGGTGCTCGGCGTAGTCGGCGAGCAGCCGGTCGTAGAACAGCTGGCGTGCGACGGCGTCGAGGCCGAGGTAGGGCTCGTCGAACAACGTCAGCGGGGCCCGTGCGGCCAGCCCGATGATCACCCCGACCGCCGAGAGCTGGCCACGCGAGAGCTTGCCGAGCAGCCGGCCGGCCGGGACGGCGAAGTCCGCCAGCAGCGCCGCGGCGAAGGCGCCGTCCCAGTTCGGGTAGCACAGCCGCGCGGCCAGCAGCGCGTGCTTCACCCGGAACTTCTCCGGGTAGTGCTGGCTTTCCTTGACGAAGCAGACCCGCGACAGCACGTCGGCGTTCTCGTACGGGTGCTGCCCGAAGACCTCCACCGTGCCGCTCGTTTCGAACGCCTGCCCGGTGAGGATCCGCATCAGCGTGGTCTTGCCGGCGCCGTTGCGGCCCAGCAGGCCGTTGATCGTGTTCTCGGCCAGCTCCACGCTCACCCCGTCGAGCGCGGCGAGCGGGCCGTAGCGCTTGCTCACCCCGGTTGTGCGCACCACGTTCATCCCTGCGGCTCCCAGACGTCGATCAGCTTCTTGATGTCCTCGGCATCCATGCCGAGCTTGCTCGCCTCGGTCATCAGCGGGGCGAGGAACTGCCGCGTGAAGTCCTGGCGCCGCCGCTGAAGCAGCTGGGTGCGGGCGTCGGGGGCGACGAACATGCCGATGCCTCGTCTCTTGTAGAGGATCCCGTCGGCGACGAGCTGGTTGATGCCTTTGCCCGCGGTCGCCGGATTGATCCGGTGGAAGGCCGCGAGCTCGTTGGTGGACGGCACCTGCGTGTCCGCGGCCAGGCTGCCGTCGACGATCGAGTTCTCGATCTGCTCGGCGACTTGAAGGAACAGCGGCCGCCCGTCGTCCTTCACGCCGACCACCGCGTGTGGCGGTTCGTCGGTTCATTACTCATGTAACTAACCATGGAGGCTCGGACCGGGTCTTGTCAAGCGGTGCGAGCAGTCGGACAGCCTCGCGCCTGACGGGCCGGTGGCCAGTCCCGGGACGGCCGGAACGACCTGCTGAACACTTTCGGGGCCGGTTGGCAAGCACAGGGTGGCAGGGCAAGGCGGACCGAGGAGTTGCATGGCGTCAGACGCGGAACTGATCAGCCGATCGCTGAACGGCGACAGGAACGCCTTCGTGGAGGTGGTCTGCCGCCACGAGGTCGCGCTCGGTGCGTACCTGGCCCGGCGAGTGGGGCGTGACACGGCCGAGGACCTGCTCGGCGACGTGTGGGTGGCGGCCTACGAGTCCCGGCGGACCTACGACCGGTCGTTCGACAGTGCGCGGCCGTGGCTGTACGGCGTGGCGCTGAACAAGCTGCGGCGTCACTGGCGGTCGGAAACGGCCGAGGATCTCGTGCCGGAAGTCGCGGACGTGGCCGGCGGGTGGGACCCGTGGCCCGCGGTGGACGTCCGGGTGGACATCCAGACGCTGCTGCGTGCGGCCCTGGCGAAGCTCAAGCCGGAGCAACGAGAGGTACTGACCCTCGTCGCCTGGGAGGACCTGACCGCCGCCGAAGCCGCGCGGGTGCTCGTCATACCGGCGGGCACTGCGCGCCGCCTGCTGCACGAGGCCAGGAAAGAACTGCGGAACGCGCCGGAAGTCGCCGCTCTGCTGAAGATCCCCACTTTGTGAAAGAGAGCTTGCCGACATGGATGAGATGGACTTGGTCAAGCAGGTGAAGGACGTGGCGCCCGTGCGGCCGGAGGCGTTCGAGCGGGCCAGGGCGGCGCTGCAGACAGCGATGGTCACGGCCGAGAGGCCGAACCTGGTCGCCGCTCCGGCGCGGAAGAAGCGGTTCACCCGGACTCGGGGCTTCCGCGTGGGCGCGGGGGTGGTGGGGGTGGCCGCGGCGGCGGTGGTCGTCGTGTCGGTGACCTCGGCGACCTCGGCGCCGCCGGCCGACCCGACCGCCCAGGCGCCCGTGGTGGAGCCCGGGCTGGTGACCCTGGCGGCGAACGTCAAGGTGACCGCCGGTTCGGTGCCGGGAGACGCCTCGCTGGTCGTCAGCAGCAAGATCGCGCCCGACGGAAAGCCGTACCCCGTCTACACCGTGTACACCGACACGGGCAAGATCTTCTTCGCCGACGAGCGGAGTGCTCTGACCAGGGCGGTCGTCCGTGGCGACGACCTCGCGGTTTCCTACAACTCCTCGGTGGTCGCGGCCGCGCGTTTCGCGGCGAGCAGCGATCTCGACAAGGCCCGGGTGCAGATGATCAACGCGGCCCCCAACGCGTGGGGGGTGGGTCTCGGCCCGGCCGAAGCACAGAAAGCATGGGACAAGGCTCAGGCCGAGTTGATTCCGCTTCTGAAGGCGAAGGGGATCAAGGACCCGCAGCCGCGGCCGCGGCCCACGGGCAAGGCTCTGGAGGACGGCATCAACGGCGTCCTGTGGAGCAACAGCTTCAGCGCCCTCACCGTGGGTGCGGCCAACCCGGAGGTCCGGGCCGGGGTGCTCCGCCTGCTCTCCACCATTCCGGATGTCCGTGTCAGCAAGGCGATCGTCGACGGACAGGCCGTGTTGATCCTGACGGCCGGATCCGCGTTGTTCGCCGGGCACTACGAGTACGTGCTGACGATCAACGCCCAGACCGGTCTGCCGATCCGCTCCGAGACGGGCAAGACCGCCCCGGGCGAGAAGCCGTCGCCTCCCCAGACCTACGAATCCTCCCGGGTGAAGGTCGCCGACATCGCGGCCGGCAAGTTCTGACCGGACACCGGCTTCGACCGTGCGGGCGGGCAAGCACGTCCGCACGGTCAGGTCCACTGGGGACCGTCTGATTCGCGCAAGATCGCCCCGTGTCCACAAAGGAGAGAAATGCGGAAGCGACGCCACCTCCATGCGGTGCCGGCGTGTCTCGTCGCCGTGGTCGTCAGCCTTCCCGGGGCGAGCACCGCCCGGGCGGACCAGCCGGATCGGGTGCCGGTGGCGCATCCGACCGACACCGTGGCCGACCAAGTGGTCCGTGAGGCCACTCGGATCGGACCGACCGATCCGTCCACGCACCTCAGCGCCCAGGTGTTTCTCAAAGGCGACGCCGACGGCTTGGCCGGCTACGCGCGCGCGGTGTCCGACCCGGCCGACCCCCGCTACGGCCACTTCCTGACCCCCGAGCAGGCACGTGCCCGCTTCGGTCCCGCACCGGACCGGATCGACGCGGTCACCACCTGGCTGCGCGGCACCGGTCTGTCGATCGACTTGGCCGGCTCGCGGGGCGTCGTCGTCCACGGAACGGTGGCCCAGGCGACCGCCGCCTTCGGCACGCGGTTCGCGAACTACACCGCAGGGGAGCGGCAGTTCCGCGCGGCGGTGGATCCGATCACCGTGGCGGCCGACGTGCTCGCCGTCACCGGGCTCACCGCCGGCGACAAGCCCAGCAAGCCCTCCGCCGACGGCCCTCCGCCGGAGGAACGGACGTTCGCGCCGGACAAAGTCACCGGCCGGGCCGATACGCCGTCCAGTCCGTGCCCCGCCTACTTCGGTGACACGCCGGCCACCACTCTCCCCGCTGCCTACGGGCATCTCGTCCAGTGGGCCCCGTGTGGCTACACGCCGAAGCAGGTACGCGACGCCTACGGGATCACCGGCACCGGGCTCACCGGCAAGGGCGTGACCATCGGCATCGTCGGCTCCACCTACGCGGTCAACGCCCTGGCCGACGCGAACCGCTTCGCCGCGGAACACGGCGAGCCCACCTTCGCGCCAGGTCAGTTCACCGCGTACGTCGCGCCCGGCGCCGGTACGAGCGAAGCCAGCGGCGAGTTCGGCATGGACATCCAGGCCGCGCACGCGATGGCCCCGGACGCGAACATCGCCTACGTGGTCGGCTCCTCGGCCACGTGGGGAGACCGGGTGCTGGACGGGATCGGAACCATCGTGGACCATCGCCTGGCCGATGTCGTGTCAGGCTCGATCATGGTCGGCCGCACCCCCGGCTCGGCGCCCGACGCGATCGCGGCGTACGAGCGCCTGTTCCAGGAGGCGGCCGTCGAAGGCATCACCGTCGACTTCGCCAGCGGCGACTCCGGTGGTGGCCTCGTCGACGGTGTGAGGTCCGTCGAATATCCGGCGTCCAGCCCCTGGGTCACCGGGGTGGGCGGCACCACCCTGGTCATCGGCCCGCGGAACAGGTACCAGGGGGAAGTCGTCTGGGCGACCGAGAACACGGACCTGTCGGCGGACGGCACACGCTGGGAAGACGAACCACCCGGTTACCAGAGAGGCGCGACCGGTGGTGGCACCGGCACCGTGTTCGGCCAGCCCTCCTACCAACACGATGTCGTACCCGCGACCTTCGCCGGCACCCCACCGATGCGCACCGTCCCCGACGTTTCCGCCCTCGCCGACCCGGACCTCGGCCTGCTCATCGGGACGACCGGGTACGACCTGAGCGGCAACCTCGGCTACACCGAGGACAACGGCGGCGGCACCAGCCTTGCGTCCCCGTTGTTCGCCGGCGTCGAAGCCCTCCTCGTGCAGGTCCACGGTCCGCTCGGTTTCGCCAACCCGGCTCTCTACGCCCGCCGCCACCTGTTCCACGCCATCCACGACAACCCGGCGGGCACCCCGCACACGATCGCCTTCGCCGTCAGCCGCCGCGGCCAGGTCACCCTCGTCACTCCCGGGCAGTACGCGAACGCCGACCTCGAGTTCGCACCCGGCTACAACACGGCCACCGGGCTCGGCTCGCCCACCCGAACCCTGATCGAATCATTCCGGTGAGGGCCGTAGCCACAAAGGCCACCGTGCGGATGCTGTCCGCCATGGACGGTTCCCCGGCCGATGTCCTGTTGCCGGGCAAGGGGAACACCGTCCGGCACGTGGTGCCGCTGACCCTGTGCGCAGTGCCGAGAGGCGGCGGCCACCCGTCCCGGGTGACCACGTCGACGTGGAGCGTGCGTGGAAGTGCAGGTCCGCGATGGGCTAAACTCTCGCCCACGGATTGGCTTGGCGGTCGCGCCGCGGGGCTCCCGGACCCCTCACTTGCAGACGGTGCCGCCCTGACGGCCGGCGTCGTCAGTGGTCCGCGCTCAGGAGATTCGCTTGACCAGTTACAGCGTTCTGGCCTCCCGCCGCCGCTTCTCCGTTCTCGCCACTTGGCCCGGAATGTACAGCGATCACACGCAGAAGGTCACCACCCTCGACGACGGCGACATGGCCGGCGATCTCGCCGCCTACCTGACGCATCTGTCCGAGGGCGCGTGGGACGCGGCACCCTGGCTCGACACCCATCCGGTCATCGAGGCCGGCATCACCGAGCTCATCAGCCAGTTGCGCGGCCCCCAGGACACCATCCCGCAGATCAGTCTGGCCGGAACCGGCTACCGCCACGTCAGCCAGTGGAGCTTCTACGACGTGACCGACATGCTGCACTCCTGCCTTCCGGACGTGCTGCCGCAGCTGAGCAGAGCCCAACGGCTCACCGTCGCCGACGAACTCACCGCCGACGCCGCCGGCCGGGCCGAAGCGCTCCGGGTGCTGCCTTTCCCGCGGGAACCGGCGGACCGGGCGTCCCGCGCCTGGCAGGTCCTCGAAGTCACCCGCGCGTTGGGGAACGGGCGATCCGGCCCGCTGCCGGACGGCGCGGCCGGATGGCTGGTCGGCGCGTGGGGAAGCGACCGCTCGCTGGCCGAGCGGTGGGCGGCCCGGGACCGGCTGACACGGATCGAACAACTGGTCGCGGCGTGCCGAAAAACCGGAGGCCACGCGAGTGCGAAGGCGTACCCCGACCCCTGTGCCCACCTCGAAGTGCCTCGAGGTGCCGCAGCCACTGAAGACGACGTCTTCTGGGTCGTGGCCCCTTCCGGACACCGGCACCGCCAGGAGACAAGCCCGTTCGAGCCGATGGTGATCACCCGTTCAGATCGCTCCGGTTTGCAGTCCGACGTGGTCGCCTTCCTGCGGCCCGGCGATGACGAAGGCTTCGTCAAGGCCCTCGGCGAGTGGACGCTGAGCGTGCCCTGGTCGCCCGTGCGCGTACCCACGACCTTCGCGGAGGGCATTCCGTGTACCTAGGCCGGCGGGCAGCGGTTCTCGTACTCCTCGCGGGCGTTGAGCAGCAGGGCGCCGAAACCGGCGTGTGGCTGCGGCGGGATACCGTCGTTGGAGAACCAGCTGTACGCGGTCCACTCGCCGCCCGGTCCGATCGTGCCCGGGTCGAGCAGCCAGAAGTCGCCCTCCCGGGGGCATGACACCAGCAGGGACCGCTCGGCCAGCTCGACGACGTCTGCGGGGCCGAACTCCGACCACGCCTCCAGGAAGTCCGCCTCCACCTCGGCGAGCCAGCCGGCCTCGTCGGTCGTGCACAGCTCCCGGATCGCGAAGGGCACGCCGCTCCACCCGTTGCTGGTGAGCAGGAAATTCCGGTAACTGGGCGGCAGGTGCACGTCGAGGCGCTGTTCGAGCGCGCCGACCTCCTCTTCGGTGGCCGGGGCATACCCGAGCCAGCCGTCCGCGAGTTGGGTGCTCGTGAAATCCGTCAACTCCGCTCCGGAATCGACCCGCAGGAAGTCTTCGCTGTAGCTGCGCAGAAACCTCTGCCAGTCAGCCGGAGTCACCGGTGCGTCGGGCATGCGGCACATGCTATCCGGGGTGGTGAACGCCGCCGTGAGCCCCGATCGCGCGTAGGCTGCGGTGGACAGCGCCGCAGTGCCCAGTCCCCGCCCTCGCGACGATCGACCGCCACGATCACCCGGCATGATCATCACGCCACGCGAGCCACGTTTCCTTGCGGGGTAACACTTTCGTGCGCTCGGGCGGGAATCCGGCCTGAGTCCGCCGCCACGTCCTCCGAGGAGTCCCATGATCGTCGTCACCGCGCCCACCGGTCAGATCGGCCACCAGGTCCTCGACCACCTCCTGGCCCGCAACGCGCCGGTCCGGGTGATCTCCCGCGACCCGTCCCGCCTTCCCGCCGAGACACGCGAACGCATCGAAGTCGTCGAGGGCTCCCACGGAGATTCCGACGTCGTCACCGAGGCGTTCGACGGCGCCGACGCCGTCTTCTGGCTCGTGCCGGCGGATCCCCGCGCGCTCAGCGTCGAGGCCGCTTACGTCGGCTTCAGCGGACCGGCGTGCAAAGCGCTGGAACACCACCGGGTCGCGCGGGTGGTCGGCGTCTCGGCTCTGGGGCGCACGACCGCGCCGGCCGGCGCAGCCGGGAACGTGACGGCGTCGCTGGCGATGGACGACCTGATCGCGAGTACCGGCGTGCACTACCGCGCGCTGACGATGCCCTCGTTCATGGACAACATCGCCCGCCAAGCGGCACTGATCAAGAACGAGGGCAGGTTCACCTCACCGATCTCCGGGGACCGCAAGCTCCCGTCGTGCGCCACCCAGGACGTCGCCACCGTCGCCGCCGGCCTGCTCATCGACACGTCCTGGACCGGAGTGGCCGAGGTTCCGCTGCTCGGCCCGCAGGATCTGTCCTTCGACGACATGGCCCGGATCATGTCCGAGGTGCTGCGGCGGCCGATCCGGTTCCAGCAGGTTCCCGGGCCGGCCTACCAGGACCGGATGATGCGGGCCGGGATGTCGGAGGCCATGGCCGAGGGCATGCTCGCCATGGCCCTGGCCAAGGACGCCGGTCTCGACAACGGTGTGGCGCGCACCCCGGAAACCGGGACGCCCACCAGCTTCCGGGCGTGGTGCGAGGAGGTCCTCAAGCCCGCCGTCCTCGGGACGCAGGGGTAGGTCCCGTGCCTTCCCCAGCAGATCGACGACACGCTGAACCTGTTCGCCGACGGGCTGGGTGCGATGGGGCTGTCGGAGTACCTCGGCGACTCGGAGCAGCGGACCATCCGGCGGACCGGCGCGACCCTGGTGTTCGTCGTCGCGGTCCTGGCCGGCCCGGAAACCCGGGCCGCGCCCGGACCGTCACCTCAACCTGACGGCGACCGAGCGATCACCGGGCTCCGAGGTTGTCGAGGGCTTCGCCGACCGTGCCGTGCAGGGTGAACAGGGACCGCACGCCGGCCACGGTCAAGAGCGAGCCGACGGCCGGTTCCGAGCCGACCAGCCGCAGCCCGACGCCGACGCGGCGGAGCTCCATCGCGATCTGCACGACGATCTGGAGGGCCACCGGACCGAAGGTGCCCGGTTCGGTCAGGTCGAGGATCAGCAGATCGAGGGCGTGCGCCCGCCGCCCGTCGATGACGGCCATCAGCTCGATCCCGGTCCGCGCGTGGAAGGGACCGCGTGGACGCAGCAGACAGGCGCCCGGCCGCACGTGGTCCAGCGGCTCGACCTGCACGGACCGCGTCATCGACGGGTCCGGGTCCATCACCAGCACGTTTCTCCCCGCGGTAGCTACCCCAGCCGCTCCAGTGAAGTGCCCGGGGCCGCTCCGGCACAGCCGATTCGCGCGGCACCCTGTCCGGTGCCCGCGTTGGCGTGAGCGTGACGAGGCGATTACTGTTCGGCTGGTGACGGGCCTGCCTCAGACGGAGCTGCTGCCCGGGCACCCGGTCGCTCGCGCGCTGGACGTCGACGAAGCGCACGAAGCGGTGACCCGGACGTACCTGCCCCATCGGCTCGAGGTGCTGGACCGCGGGATCGACCTGGACATGCGGCTCAACGCGGTCCGGGTGGGCGCGGTGACCGCGGGCTACCTGCGTTACGGGAGCGCGGTCCGGCTCGGCACGGTCGACGCCGGCAACTACCACGTCAACATCCCGGTCACCGGACGTTCCGAGCAGCGCTGCGGCTCGTCGGAACCGGTGTTCGCCGGACCCGGGCGGGCCGCCGTGTTCGTGCCGGGCTATCCGGCCGACCTGCGGTGGGGAGCCGCCTGCGCCCAGCTCTGCCTCATGATCGACCGGCACGAGCTGGAACTGGAGCTGCAGCGCCAGCTCGGGCGGCCACTGGGCGAGCGGCTGCGCTTCACCACGGCGATGGACCTGGACACGCCGGCGGCGCGGTCGTGGCTCGAGGTGCTGGCCCTGCTGGAGCGTGAGGCGGGCCGGCCGGGCGGGATCACGCAGCACCCCGCGGCGGCCGCGCACCTGCAGAGCCTGGCCATCGCCGGCCTGCTGCTGGCCCAGCCGAACACCTACAGCGACCACCTGCACGCGCCGGCGGCCCCGGCTCCGCCCCGGGCCCTGCGCCGGGCCGTCGAGCTGATCGAAGACGACCCGGGTCGGCCGTGGACTTCGAGCACCTTGGCCCGTGAGGTCTCGGTCAGCGTCCGCGCACTGCAGGAAGGGTTCCAGCGCTGGTTCGGCCTGCCGCCGATGACCTACCTGCGCGATGTCCGCCTGGTCCGGGTGCACGACGAACTCGCGGGGGCCGACCCCGGCGGCACGACGATCGCCGCGGTCGCCGCTCGCTGGGGCTTTCTGCACGCCGGCCGGTTCTCGACCGCCTACCGCCGCAAGTTCGGTGTCCTGCCCTCGGAAACCTTGCACGGCCGGCGCCCGGCGAAGGGGACAGCCGGCTGACGGCAGGGGCAAGCCGGGCGACTACGCGCCCGCGACGGCGCTTCCGCTGGTCGCGCGGCGCATCGGGGGCGGGTTCGTCCCGGTGACGGCGGCGAGTACGGCGTCGGCGTCGAGGCAGGGATCCCACATCTCCGTGCCGGCGATGTGGGCCAGCTTCCGGCGCCGGTGCTGTTCGGTGTCGGTGAGCGCGACCTCGGTCGAGCGGCCTTGCTTGATCGCGTGCACCGCCCGGGTGACCAGGACGGCTTCTTGCCGAGTGGTACCGATTTCGGTGGCCGCCGCGAGGATCCTCTCCGCCGCCTCGTGCGCGGACTTGCTCATGTCGTTCTCCGTGGTGATCGCGGATGTCAGGCGGCGGCGAGCCTTTCCCTGCCGGCCGCGGGTCCCGGTTCCCCGGCAAGGATGTGCTCGGCCCGGGCGAGGTGGTCGTCGATCGCCCGCAGGCGGGCGGCGGTGCGCCGTTCGGCCGTCGTGGCGTGCCGCAGGATGGCCTCGGCGCGTTCGCGGGCGGCGGCGACGATGGTGTCCGCCTCGGCACGGGCGAGTTCGAGCAGGCGCTGGACACGGTCGCCGACGGCCGCCGGGTCGGCCGGGGCGCGGACGACGCGGTCGAGGCGGGCGCGCAGGTCACCCGCCTCGACGCGAGTGCTTTCGAGGAGCCGGGCCAGGGTTTCGGCTTCGGCGAGCGCGGCGTCGCGGTCGAGGGTCAGAAGCCGGATTTCGTCGTGCAGGTCGGCGAGGTGTTCGTCGACCTGCGCACGGTCGTATCCGCGCACGGCGAGGGCGAAACTCACCGGCAGCGGCAGAGCCGGGGAGTTCATGCCGTTCTCCTCTCGGCGAGGACGGCCTGCAGTTCGGCGAGGGTGCCGGCGGCGCGGATGGGGGGTGGGTCGAGGCGGCCGAGGTGATGGTCGTCCTCGCGCAGCGCCGTCAAGAACCGGGTGATGTCCCCGGGCACCGAGGTGACGGTGGTGCCGCCGAGGTAGCGGATGACGATGAGGTCTTCGCCGGAGTGGGTCTCGATGGCGGCGGCCCAGCCGTGGACTTCGTCCCACAGCAGGGCGACGTCGCGACCCGGGTAGCCGGGCAGGTGTTCGTCGAGGGCGACGTAGGCGGAAACCGGGCTGTCGTGGTCGACGGTGCAGGACTCGAGACCGACACCGAGGGCGGTGGTCACGTCGGCGAGGTAGGTCTGCAGCGCGGTGAAGGCCGGGTGGGGGTGGCCGGTCGGGGTGTGCAGCGATGCGGTCACGGGTGGAGATGCCTTTCTGGGACAGCGGGCCGCGAGGCCGTCAGGCCTGGATTTCCTTCCGGTCGGGGGTGGCGCCGGGGCCTCGGCGGCGGATTTGTCGATCTCTGGTCAACGCGCCCCACCGTTGTAACATGTCATCGAAGTGATGACAAGAATGATGTCATCGAAGGGATGACGAATCCTGGAGGCGGCTGCCCCGCCGCCAGATCGCGCGGGTGTTGAGCGTGTCGCCGATGTTCGCCGTCGGGTTGCCGTCGACGAGCAGGAGGTCGGCGCGGAGTCCTTCGGCGATCCGGCCCCGGTCGCCGAGTCCGAAGCGGCGGGCCGTGGTCGCCGTCGCGGCGCGCAGCGCCTGCGCGGGAGTCAGTCCGGCGGCCACGAGGTAACGGAGTTCGTCATGCAGGCTGGCTCCGTGGGCCAGGCCGCCGAAGAACGTCTCCGCCATGGAGGCGTCGGTGCCGGCCAGCAGGTCCACGCCCGCGTCGGCCAGTGCGCGGACGGTGTCCAGGACGTCTTCGAGCTTGCCCTGCGGATAGCGGTCGTAGCTGGAGCGCAGGGTTTCCTCCCACTTGGCGTCGAGGCGGCGGGCGACGCGGGGGTCGTCGGCGAGGTCGCTGCCGGTGATGCCCATCATCGACGCGTCGAGGCAGACGCACGGCACGACGAACATGTCGGCGTCGGCGATCAGGTCCACGATCTCCGCGGTGTGCGGCCGGTCCATGAACAGGTGGACGACGCCGTCGACGCCGGCTTCGGCGGCCATCCGGGTGGCGTCGAGGGTCAGCGTGTGCGCGACGGTGAGCGCGCCGTACTTCTTGGCCTCGGCGACGCCCGCGTCGAGGGTGGCCTGGTCGAGCATCGGCAGTCCGGGGTGTCCTTCGACGCTGCCGTCGTCGATCATGAACTTGATGTAGTCGGAGCCGCGCGCCAGCAGCTGCGGGACGTACGCGGCGGCCTGGTCCGGGGTGGTGGAGAACGGCATCAGCGGCATGACCGGCGGCAGGTTCCCGGCCGGCCGGAAGCCTTCCGGCATCAGCTCGCTGGGGTGGCCGCCGGGCGGCGTGACGGCGAAGCCGGACGACCGGATGTCGGCCACCGTGTCGTCCTCGGTGATGTGCGCGCGGTTCTCGCGGGTGTTCATGCCCTGCATCTCGAGTTCGGTGGTGACGCCGAACCGCAGGGCGAGGGCCTGGGAGCCGGGGGCGGAGTGGACGTGCGCGTCGATCAGCCCGGGCAGCAGGGTCGCGCCCCGGCCGTCGACGACCTCGGCGCCCTCGGGGATCTCGCCGCCGACCTGGCGGATCTTCCGGCCGTCGAGGACGACGGTCTGCACCCCCAGCGTCTTCTCGCCGTCGAAGATCCGGGCGCCGGTGATGGCGGTGGTGGTCATGGCTGGCTCACTTTCTCGCTCGCAGTTACATACCCGATGCTATGCACTTTACGTCTGGCATGCAAATGCGGGGAGTACTACGATCCGTGAGGTGAGCAGTTCCGCCGAAGACGCCCTGCTGGACCAGATCGGGCCCGCCCTGTCCCGGTTGCGCCGTCGCACGCCGGCCTCGGGCCGGGACCTCTCCCGCAATCTGGTGCTGAACGTGGTCGCCGACGCCCCGGGCGAGATGACCGTCGGCGGCCTGGCCGCGGAGATGGGTGTCGCGCAGCCGGTGGCCAGCCGGACGGTCGCGGCCTGCATCGCCGAGGGCCTGCTGCGGCGGGCGGCGTCCCAGGCCGACGGCCGCCGGACCGTGCTCGAGCTCACCGAGCGCGGCGAGGCCGAGCGGACCCGGTTCGCCGCCGACCAGCGCGCGGCGTTCGAGGACATCACCGCCGCCTGGTCGCCCGAGGACCGTACGCGGTTCGGTCGGCTCCTCGTCCGCTACGTCACGGACGCCGGCGCCTGGTCTCGCCGCCGGGGCTTGACCGGCGAGTAGCGGCGGCGTCCACCGGCGGCCGGCCGGTCACCTGCCTTCCCGCTCGCGCCGGTTGTGCTCTTGGCGTTCCCGCTCGCGGCGGCTGTAGGTCGCCTTGCGGACGGTCTCCTCGTCCTCCAGGCTCGACCCGAGCGCACCGGCGACGATCCCGACCGAACTGCACAGCCACACCAGTTTCAGGTACGAGCCCACGCCGACCGGGTGCCCGAGGGCCTGCGCGAAATAGCCGCTGTCGATCACGACGGCCGCCGCGAGCATTGCGACCACGTACAGGATCGCGTACATGCACGCCACCCCGATCGCCAGCGTGGCCGCCGTGGATACGTTGTACAGCAAGACTTTGCGTCGCTCGACGCCTTCGGCAGGCCGGTCCCACAAGTGGTTGTACACCATCAGCCACACCGCCATGATCACCACGGTGACCACCATGATCCCGGCCAGCCGCAGCGGGGACAGCGCGTCCGCGAGCTTCCAGAACGAACTGGTGATGACGCCGTAGGCGGCGGTGCCGGCCGCCGCCGCGGTGGCGCCCGCCAGGTGGGGGACGAGCTGCCACGGACGGTTGTCCCGCACCATCCCGGCCAGCAGCCGCAGCCGGCCCCGCAGCCCGACCAGAGCCACGTGCGTCGCGGCGGACTGGTGTTCGCCGGACACCCGCTGCGTCGGGGCCAGCGCTTCGCGCAACCGTGCCATCATCCCGTGCCGGCGCTGGTCCCCGTCGATCCCGAGCCGCCGCGACACCAGTTGCCGCACCACGCGGACCAGCAACGCCCGGACCCGGCGCCGCACCAGGACGGCGCCGAGCGCGGGCAGCGAGATCATCGCGACACCGTGCTCCACGTCGACGCCCGCGACGACGGGTTTCGTCCCCGCCCGCCGGGGCAGGTCGGTGACCAGGACCAGCACGTCCCAGCCCCGGTCCGGCCGGTGGCGCTCCGACAGCGTGCGCATCGGGATGTCACCGTCTTCGTCCAGCGGCAGCTGGTCCACCTCGTGGTCCACCCGCCACCGCGTCTCTCCGCTGACCCGGGTGGCGAACGTTTCGGGGAGGTCGTCGGCGATCGTCGCGATCACCTGCTCCGGCAGGCCTTTGTCGGCCAGCACCCCGACGGTCACCTGGGGTGGTGCGGTCATGCGTCACCTCGCTCGTCGGTTTCCCTGGGGGTGGCGGCCAACCACCCGGCCGGCCACGGCGAGGGTCAGAGCGGAAGAGCCGGACGCCGGGACGTCGCCACGCGGTAGGCCCACGCCGGTGGCGTGCCCCGCCGTTCCCGGCGCGCCCGCGCGACCAGCACCAGCAGCCACACCACCCCGATCGCCGCGATCAGGCCCTGGCCCACCCAGGTCAGCGTCGTGTACAGCCCGACCTGGGCGCCGGTCGGCGCGGCCGGCAGGCCACGCAGCAGGAGTTCGTACTGCCACGGCTGACCGGTCAGCAGCAGCGTGAGGTACAGGGAAATCACGGACATCGAGTCCCACAGCGCGTGCAGCAGCGACACGCCCAGGTAGGCCAGTACGAGCCGGGTGGTGAGGAGGAAGTGGTCGCGGGTGCTCCACGCGAACAGGAGCCCGCCGAGCACGGCGGTCCACAGCCCGTGCCCGACCGGGGCGAGGAGCCCGCGCAACAGCTCGGTGGTCACCAGGTCCGCCAGTGACAGTCCCTGGGGGGTGAACAGCGCGGTCAGCGCGTACCCGGCCGACTCGAAGGCGGCGAACCCGAACCCGACCGCGGCGCCCAGGATCAACCCGTCGCGCAGGGACTTCACGGCCAGGCGCCGGGTCAGCAGGGCGAGCGCGGCCAGCTTGACCGCCTCCTCGATGAGCCCCACGCCGATGTACAGCCACGTCGACGGGTGCAGCAGGTAGGTCTCCAGCACCGAAGCGCCGAGCACGCCGAGCACCCCGCCGACGACGAACGTGCGGAACACGAGTTCGGCGGTGATCTCGCCGGAGTCCCGGCGCTCGAACGCCCACGCCACGAAGGTCACCGGCACCAGGAAACTGCCGAGCAGCACCAGGGTGGGGATGAGGTTGGGGTTCCCGGTCAGGTAGGTGACGGCCGCGGACAGGATCCACAGGACCAGGCCGGCTCCGAACATCCGAAGCCACGTACGTCGTTTCGGTCGTTCGGTGACGGCTCTCACCGGCGCTTCCCCCATCGCTCGCCGCGGCCGTGGGCGGCCGTGTCGATGAAGGTCCGGTAGCGGTCCGCGGAGCCGGGCTCCGCGACGTCCTCGAGCCCTTGCGGGCAGCGCAAAGCCGACCACAGCGCGGCCCGCGGTTTCGGGTCGTCGACGACGGCGCGGTACCAGGAGAACACCTCGCCCAGCAGGACGTCGTCCATCGCGTACAGCACGGGCGGCGCGAGCCCGGTCAGCTCGAACAGGCCGCCCAGCGCCGTCAGCCGGTCCTCGACCCGGTGCATCAGCTCGAACAGGCTGTCGTCCACCTGCTCGACCCGGGACAGATCGACCACCAGGTGCCGCGTGCCGGCGTGGAGCAGCCCGGCGAAGTGCGCGGCCAGGAGGCGGCGGGCCCGCGCGTCGATCGACCCGCCGACCGTGACCACGGTGTGGTGGTCGTCGCGCAAGGTCGAGGTGACCGTGAAGTTTCCCGTGGTGCCGGGGACTTCGGCCGGTGCACCGCGCGCCTGCCCGGTGAGGCGGTGCAGCTCGGCGAACGCCGCCGCGTACGCCGGCTGATCGAGGTTGAGGGAGAGTCCGTTGACCATGCCTGACGTCCTTTCAGAGGAGCAGTTCGAACATCCGGAAGACCTGGTCCCACTCGGTGGAGCCGGGGTTCTTGACGCGCGGGTCGACGATCTTGAACGCCTGGGCGAGCGCCACGCTGAGGCCGCCGGCGACGGCGGGGAGCCGGGCCTCGGTTTCTTCGGAGAGGGCGATCCCGAGCGCGGGACGCGCCAGGAGCTGCTCCAGCAGCGGCACCACTTCCAGGTCCTCGTCCAGCTTGAGGAACTCGTGCATGCGCTCCTGCAGGCCCTTGGTGATCGGCAGGTCCCGCGGCTCGATGACGTCCCGCCCGTTGGCCTTGGCCGTGGCCTTGGCGACCACGAAGAAGTCGTAGATCTTGCGGTCGAGGAACTCGTCGTACCGTTTCAGGTCGCTCTTGTCGACGTCCAGGCTCGCGGCCATCCGGAAGAACCGTTCGAACCTCGCCGCACCCATGACCGGCATCAGGCCTCCTGTGAGAGATGTTCGTGGACGAACCGGACGGCCATGGCGCCTTCCCCGACCGCCGAGGCCACCCGTTTGACCGAGCCGTGCCGTACGTCTCCCACCGCGAAGACCCCCGGCCTGCTCGTCTCCAGCACCTGGGGCGCGCGATGCACCCCGCGCCACACTTCGGCGTCCCGGAACTGCTCGGCGTCCGCCCCGGTGAGCACGAACCCGTCCTCGTCGAGGGCGACCATCCCCGAAAGCCAGGCGGTGTGCGGGGAAGCCCCGATGAAGACGAACAACGCGCGGGCGTCGAGGACGCGGCGCTCGCCGGTGCGGTTGTTCTCGACGACCAGGGATTCGAGGCCGTCGCCGCCGGCGAGCTCACGGACTTCGGTGTGGCCGAGCACGGTGATCCGCGGATGCTGTTCGACCTGCTCGACGAGGTAGCGGGACATGTTCGCGGCGAGATCGCCGCCGCGCACCAGCAGGTAGACCACCGGCGAACCCTCCGCGAGGAACACCGCCGCCTGGCCGGCCGAGTTGCCGCCACCGACCACGGCCACCGGGGATGCGAGGCACCGACGCGCTTCGTGCAGTGTCGCCGCGTAGTAGACGCTGGTCGGCTCGAACGTCTCGATGCCGGGTACGACGAGCCGGCGGTAGCGGGCGCCGGTGGCGATCACGACGGCGCGGGAAACGATCTCGATGCCGTCGTCGAAGCCGACGGCGTAGCGGCCGTCGCGTTCTTCGAGGGTGCACGCCTCGGCCGGGACGGCGACCCGGGCCCCGAACTTGGCCGCCTGGATCACCGACCGTTCGGCCAGCTCCGCCCCGGAGATCCCCGGCGGGAAGCCGAGGTAGTTCTCGATGCGGGACGTCGTCCCGGCCTGGCCGCCCGGGGCCATGGCGTCGAACGCCGAGAGCCGCAACCCGTCGGAAGCGCCGTAGACCACCGCGGCCAGACCGCCGGGCCCGGCACCGACCACGAGCAGGTCGCGCACATCGCGTTCGGAGTCCGGCGGCCGCAGCCCGATTCTCCCGGCCAGCTCGGCGGTGCTCGGGTTCCGCAGCACTTCGGTGCCGTTCAGCACGACCACCGGGGTGTCCGCGACGGCGACGCCGAAGCGCCCCAGGAGCGCTTCGGCCTGCTGGTCCTTGTCGACGTCGACCAGCCGGTACGGGAGCCGGTTGCGCGCCACGAACTCCAGCAGCCGCCTGGTGTCCGGGGAATAGCACGAGCCGACGATCCGCAGTCCGTTGCCGGCTCCGATGAGGACCGTCCGCCGCACGAGGTAGGCGCGCAGGATCAGGTCGCCGAGCACCGGATCGCCGAGCACCAGGTGCCGCACCGTGCTGATCGGGATGGCGAGCACCTCGCCGGGTTCGGCGGCCACGGCGCCGACGAACGCGGGCTGCCCTTCGAGCAGGCCGAGTTCACCGAGGAACCGGCGAGGGCCGTGCACGCGGACGACCTTCGCGTCGTCCCCGGTTCCTTCGGTGACGGCGACCTTGCCGCTCAAGATCACGAAGAACTCGGACGGCCGCCCGCCCTGCGTGTACAGCACTTCGCCGGCCTGGACCGGACGGCGTTCGCCGCCTTCACCGAGGGTGCTGATCTGCTCGTCCGTGAGCCGGGGGAACGCGCCGTGCGGATCCGGGGTCTCGGTCGGCGGCGCGCCGAGGTCGAGCCCTGCCAAGGCGGTCATACGAATGTCTGATCGACGTAGCACCAGCGCCAGGTCTCCCCGGGTTCGAACGAGCGCACGATCGGGTGGCCGATGGCGTGGGCGTGCCTGCTCGCGTGTTTCATCGGCGACGAGTCGCAGCAGCCGACGTGCCCGCACGTCAGGCACAGCCGCAGGTGCAGCCACGGCGTGCCGGCGACCAGGCACTCTTCACACCCCTGCGGGGTTCGCGGCACCACGTCTCGCACGAGCGCGAGATGCCGGTCGACGACACTGGTCATCGCGCGTCACCTTCCGTTGTCGAGTTGTTCGCCGGCCGTGCCAGCGCTTGATCGAGCCACTCGCGCAGCACGGGCACGGGCGCGGCGCCCGCCTGTCGCGCGACGACCTCGCCGCCGCGCAGCACCATGAGCGTCGGCACGGCCTTCACGTCGAACCGCTGGGACAGCCCGGGTGCCTTGTCGACGTCGACCTTCACGAGCTTGACCTGCCCGGCCCGCTCCCGCGCCAGCTGGGCCAGCGCGGGGCTGACCTGGCGGCAGGGTCCGCACCAGGTGGCCCAGAGGTCGACCAGCACCGGCAGCGTGGCCCGCTCCGCGACCTCCGCGAAGTCGGGGTCGCCGGCGTCGACGATCCAGGGCAGTGGCTCGTGGCAGTGCCCGCACTTCGGCTTGCCCGCGGCGGCCGCCGGGACGCGGTTCTTGTGGCCGCAGTGTTCGCAGACGACCGTGGTGGTGGTTCCGGTGCCGGTGCTCATGCCGCGGACCGCCCTTCGCCCCCGCTGTAGGTGACGACGAGCTCGCCGTCCTGGGCGTCGACGGTGATCACCAGTCCCTCGGTCGGTTCACCGCGCAGGAGCGTGCGGCCGATCTTGGTCTCGACCTCGTGGGAGATGTACCGGCGCAGCGGCCGGGCGCCGTACACGGGGTCGAACCCGTGCCGGGCGATGAGTTTCCTGGCCTCCGCCGTCAGCTCGACCGAGATGCCCTGTTCGGTCAGCCGGTGGCGCAGCTCGTCGAACTGCAGGTCGACGATCCGCTCGATCTCGGCCGGCCCGAGCGGGGTGAACAGCACGATGTCGTCGACGCGGTTGAGGAACTCCGGCCGGAAGTGGTGCCGCAGCTCGGCCAGCACGGCGTCCCGGGCGTCCGGCTTGATCTCGCCGGTGGAGGTGACCCCGTCGAGCAGGTGCTGCGAGCCGATGTTGGAGGTCATGATGATCACCGTGTTGCGGAAGTCGACGGTCCGGCCCTGCGCGTCGGTGATCCGGCCGTCGTCGAGCACCTGGAGCAGGGTGTTGAACACGTCCGGGTGCGCCTTCTCGATCTCGTCGAACAGCACGACCGAGTAAGGCTTGCGCCGCACGGCTTCGGTGAGCTGCCCGCCCTCGTCGTAGCCGACGTAACCCGGGGGAGCGCCCAGCAGTCGCGAGACGGTGTGCCGCTCCTGGTACTCGCTCATGTCGAGCCGGACCATGTTCTCCTCGCTGTCGAACAAGGCCGCCGCGAGGGTCTTGGCGAGTTCGGTCTTCCCGACCCCGGTCGGGCCGAGGAAGATGAACGACCCGATCGGCTTGCGCGGATCGCGGATCCCCGAGCGCGCCCGGATGACCGCGTCGGCGACCAGCCGGACGGCCTCGTCCTGGCCGATCACCCGCTCGTGCAGGATCTCGTCGAGGCGCAAGAGCTTTTCCCGTTCGCCTTCCTGCAGCCGGGAAACCGGGATCCCGGTCCAGGCAGCGACGATCTCGGCGATCTCGTCCTCGGTGACGACCTCGTGCAGCAGCCGCTTGCGGCCCTGCTTGCCCGCCAGCTGTTCCTCCTCCGCGGCGAGCCGGCGTTCGGCTTCGGTGATCTCGCCGTAGCGCAGTTCGGCCGCGCGGTTCAGGTCGTAGTTCCGTTCCGCTTCTTCGGCTTCGTGGCGCAGCCGTTCCAGGTCGGACCGCAGCTCCTGGACCCGCCGGATCGCCTGTCGCTCGGCTTCCCACTGCGCCTTCTTCGAGTCCGCTTCGGCACGAAGATCGGCGAGCTCCCGGTCGAGGTCCGCCAACCGTGCCTTGCTGGCCTGGTCGGCTTCCTTGGACAGCGCGGCTTGCTCGATCTCCAGGCGGGTGACGCGCCGGGTGAGCTCGTCGAGCTCGGCGGGCATGGAGTCGATTTCCGTGCGCAGCCGCGCACAAGCCTCGTCGACCAGGTCGATCGCCTTGTCCGGCAGGAACCGGTCGGTGATGTAGCGGTGGGACATCGTCGCCGCGGCGACCAGGGCGCCGTCCTGGATCTTGACCCCGTGGAACACCTCGAGCCGCTCCCGCAGCCCGCGCAGGATCGAGATGGTGTCCTCGACGGAGGGTTCGTCGACGACGACCGTCTGGAACCGGCGCTCCAGCGCGGCGTCCTTCTCGATGTGCTTGCGGTACTCGTCGAGTGTGGTGGCGCCGATCATGTGGAGTTCGCCGCGCGCGAGCATCGGCTTGAGCATGTTCCCGGCGTCCATCGCGCCCTCGGTGGCGCCGGCCCCGACGACCGTGTGCAGCTCGTCGACGAAGAGCAGGATGCGTCCCTCTTCGGCCTTGACCTCGGCCAGCACGGCCTTGAGCCGCTCCTCGAACTCGCCGCGGTACTTCGCCCCGGCGACGAGCGAGCCCATGTCGAGCGAGAAGATCGTCTTGTCCCGCAACCCTTCCGGCACGTCGCCGCGCACGATCCGCTGGGCGAGGCCCTCGACGATCGCCGTCTTGCCGACGCCGGGGTCGCCGATCAGCACGGGGTTGTTCTTCGTCTTCCGCGACAGGATCTGGATCACGCGGCGGATCTCGGAGTCGCGGCCGATCACCGGGTCGAGCTTGCCCGACCGCGCGTCGGCGACCAGGTCGCGGCCGTACTTCTCCAGCGCTTCGTACGCGCCCTCGGGGGTCGCCGAGGTGACCCGCTGGTTGCCGCGGACCTTGGTCAGTGCCGTCAAGAACGACTCGCGCGTCACGCCGTACTGGGTCAGCAGCCGCCCCGCGGCGGACTTCGGACCCTCGTCGGCGAGGGCCAGCACGAGGTGTTCGACGGAGACGTATTCGTCCTTCAGCCGCTTGGCTTCCCGTTCGGCGGCGTCCAGCAGGCCGGCGAGGCGCCGGGTGACGTAGACCTGCCCGGGAGTGGTGCCGGGGCCGGTCACCTTCGGCCGCCGCGAGAGTTCCGCTTCGACGGCTTCACGGAGGCTGTCGACGTCCGCGCCCGCCTGGGCGAGCAGCCGGGGCGCCAGGCCGTCGGGCTGATCGAGCAGGGCGAGCAGCAGGTGCTCACCGTCGGTTTCGGTGTGGCCGTGGCGCTGCGCCACGCTCTGGGCCTCCTGCAGCGCTTCCTGCGATTTCCGGGTCAGCTTGCTCATGTCCATCGCCGGTGGCTCCTGACTTGGGCTTCGAGGACGTCGATGCGGTCCAGCAGATCGAGCACGAGCCCGATGGCCGCGTAGTTGAGGGAAAGACCCGCGCGCAAGCGCTGGATGCGGGCGAGGGTGGCGACCGCGGACGGGGCGAGCCACATCCGCCCGCGCGCGTCGGTCGTGCCGTCCACCAGGCTCAGCGCGACGAACCGGCGGATCAGCTCCGGGTGCAGTCCGCTTCGCGCGGCTGCCGTGTCGAGGCTGAGCCGGACGGGACGGGCGAGCAGGTACTCGGCCATCAGGTCCTCCTCGGGTCGAAATCGGACACGGCGGCGAGCTCTTCGAAGAGCTCCCGCTCCCGTTTGCCGAGCTTCTTCGGCACCATCACGCGCACCTCGGCGTAGAGATCGCCCGGCTTGCCCTTGGGGTTGGGCAGGCCTTCGCCGCGCAGCCGCAGCCGCCGTCCGGTCGACGAACCGGGCACGACCCGCACCTTCACCTCGCCACCGGGGGTCAGCACGGGAACCGTGGCGCCGAGCGCCGCCTCCCAGGGCGTCACCGGCAGCTCGACCGTGAGGTCGCGCCCGGACAGCCGGTAGCGGGGATGCGGCTTGATCCGCACCACGAGGTAGAGGTCGCCGGGCGCGGCGTTCCCGGACGCCCGCCCGCCCTGACCGGCGAGCCGGATGCGCTGCCCGTCGAGCACACCGGCCGGGATGTCGACGTCGTAGCCGCGCTCGCCCGCGCCGGCGATGCTCAAGTGCCGTCGCCCGCCCCGGTAGGCCTCCTCGACCGTCAGCTCGAGCTCGGCCTCCTGGTCGGCGCCCGCGATCGGCCCACCGGCACCCCGGCTCCGGAAGAAGCCGCCCAGCAGGTCCTCGATGTCGACGCCTTCGAAGCCCTCGGATCCGCCGCCGAATCCCGGGCCGGCCCGGGGGTGGCGGACACGGCCGCCGCCCCGCCGACCGGCACCGGCGTACGCCCGCTCGTCGAAGTCGTCGGGCACCCGGCGGAAGTCCGCGCCGAACCGGTCGTACTTCTTGCGCTGCTCCGGGTCGGACAGCACCTGGTAGGCCTCGCTGACCTCCTTGAAGCGCTCTTCGGCGCCCGGGTCGGAGTTCACGTCGGGGTGGAGCTGCCGCGCCAGTTTCCGGTACGCCCGCTGGATTTCTTCGGTGCTCGCCGTTCTGGCGACACCGAGAGCCTCGTAGAAATCAGTCGCCACCCGCGATCACCCCTGGGACTTGGACACCGCCACGGCCGCCGGCCGCAGCTGGTGCCGGTCGGTCCCGTAGCCGGGGCGCACGACGTGGGTTACCGTGTTCGGTGCGGTGGCCGGGTCCTCGACGACGGCGACGACCTCGTGCCGGTTCGGGTCGAACCGGACGCCGGTTTCGTCGTCACGCGGGTACCCGAGCCCGGCGAGCAGGCGGACGGCCTGCTCCCGGGTCGCGCGGACACCCTGCACGATGGCCGACGGGTCCGCCTCGGCGTGCGCGAGCGCCAACTCCAGGTTGTCGAGCACCGGGAGCCAGGCCGCGGCGACCCTCGCCCGCTCGGCTTCCACCTCCCGCCGCAGTTCGGTGGCCTGGCGCTTGCGCACGTTGTCGAGGTCGGCCGCGGCGCGGCGCCACCGGTCCTCGAGCTCGGCGAGCTTCCCGTCCACCCCGGTCGCCGGGGCCGGCACCTCCTGGGGGCGGGAATCCGTGCCCGCCCCGGCGACCTCCGCGGAGGGTTCTCCCTGCTCCGCGGCCCTTCCTGTGGTGGCCATCGCGCTGCCTCACGCCCGGTCGAAGTCGGCGTCGATCACGTCGTCCTCGTCGGCGGCGTGCCGGGGGCCGCCGCCTTCGCCGTTGCCGCTTTCACCGTTGCCGCCGCTCGCCCGGGGCGTGTTGAGCCCGGCCAGCACCTGCTGCAGCTCCGAGGTCAGCTCGCGCACCCGGTCCAGCGGAGCGGCGTCCTTCACCGCCTCGCGAGCGTCTTGGACGAGCATCTCCGCCCGCGCCTTCTCGTGCGGTGGAGTGGTGTCCGTGATGGCCCGCTCGACCTGGTAGGCGGCCGAATCGAGCAGGTTGCGCGCGTCGATCTCCTCGCGCAGCCGCTGGTCCTCCGACCGGTTGCGTTCGGCTTCGCTGACCATGCGGTCGATCTCCGCCTGGTCGAGGTTCGAGCTTTCGCTGATGGTGATGCCTTGCTCGGTGCCGGTGTCCTTGTCGCGCGCGGTGACGTTGACGATGCCGTTGGCGTCGACGTCGAAGGTGACTTCGACCTGGGGTTCGCCGCGGGGTGCGGGCCGGATGTCGGTGAGCTGGAAGCGCCCGAGCACCCGGTTGTCGGCGGCGCGTTCGCGTTCGCCTTGGAGCACCACGACGTCGACCGCGGGCTGGTTGTCCTCCGCGGTGGAGAACACCTCGGTCCGCCGCGCCGGGATCGTCGTGTTGCGTTCGACGATCTTCGTCATCACGCCGCCGCGGGTTTCCACGCCGAGCGACAGCGGCGTGACGTCGAGCAGCAGGACGTCCTTGACCTCGCCCTTGAGCACCCCGGCCTGGACCGCCGCGCCGAGCGCGACGACCTCGTCCGGGTTGACGCTCATGTTCGGGTCCTTGCCGCCGGTGAGCCGGCGGACCAGGCTTTGCACGGCGGGGATGCGGGTGGAGCCGCCGACGAGGATGACTTCGTCGATGTCGTTCGCGGTGACTTTGGCGTCGGCCATGGCTTGCTTGACCGGGCCGAGGCAGCGCTCGACGAGGTCGGCGGTGATCTGCTCGAACACCGAGCGCATCAAGGTGGTCGTGAGGTGCTTCGGGCCGTCCTGGCCCGCGGTGATGAAGGGCAGGTTGACGCTGGTCTGGCTGACCGAGCTGAGTTCGACCTTCGCCTTTTCCGCGGCTTCGAAGAGCCGTTGCAGTGCCTGCGGGTCCGAACGCAGGTCGATGCCGTTGTCCTGCTTGAACCGATCGGCGAGGTGGTCCACGATCCGGCGGTCGAAGTCGTCGCCGCCGAGGTGGGTGTCCCCGGCGGTCGAGCGGACCTCGACCACGCCGTCGCCGACGTCGAGCAGGCTCACGTCGAAGGTGCCGCCGCCGAGGTCGAACACGAGGACCGTCTCGTGGCCCTTCGAGTCGAGTCCGTAGGCGAGCGCGGCGGCGGTCGGCTCGTTGATGATCCGCAGGACCTCGAGGCCGGCGATCTTGCCGGCGTCCTTGGTGGCCTGCCGCTGGGCGTCGTTGAAGTACGCGGGCACGGTGACGACGGCTTCGGTCACCCGCTCGCCGAGGAACTTGCCCGCGTCGTCGGCGAGCTTGCGCAGGATCTGCGCGCTGATCTCCTCCGGCGAGTGGAGCTTGTCGCGGACCTTGAACCGGACGACGCCGCCCTCGCCCTCGACGACGTCGAATCCGACCGCCTTGGCCTCGTCGGACACCTCGTCGAACTTGCGGCCGATGAACCTCTTCGCCGAGTAGATGGTGCCCTTCGGGTTGAGGATCGCCTGCCGGCGGGCGAGCTGGCCCACCAGCCGTTCGCCGCTTTCGGTGAACGCGACCACCGACGGGGTGGTCCGGGCGCCTTCGGAGTTGGCGATGACCGTGGGCTCGCCGCCTTCCCAGACGGCGATCACCGAGTTGGTCGTGCCCAGGTCGATGCCGACCGCCTTCGCCATCACACACCTCCGGTCATCTTGGCGAGCAGGTCCTTGGCTTCGCCGGCCACCGCTTCGTCGGCGACGACCTCGTAGCGGGTCGGCGTCATCACCCGGACCGACGCGAAGTCGCGGCGGCCGCCCTGGAGTGCGTGCGCGACGAGGCCGAAGAGCGCGCCGATCACCGCGCCGAACACGAGGCCGTAGAGGGCGAGGGTGAAGGCGGCCAGCACCGGCGTGAACCAGTTGAAGATCCCGAACAGCCAGCCGATCAGCAGCCCGGTGAGGGCGCCCGAGCCGGCTCCCCGCAAAGCGGCGCCGCCGTAGTTGAGGCGCCCGACGACCTGCTCGACCAGCTTGACGTCCGAGCCGATGATGGCGACCCGCTCGACCGGGAAACCGTTGTCCGACAGGTAGTCGACGGCACGCTCGGCTTCGCTGTAGCTTTCGTAGGACCCGATCGGACGGCGCTGGTCCGAAGCGTGGGGGTCCGAAGAGTGACGCGGTGGTGGCGCCGTGGCGCCCGGCTGCGCAGTCATCGTCCGGCTCCTAGACGTTGGCGGGTTCTTCTCGGGAAACCTGTTCGGCGATGCGGGGCTTCTGTTCGGCCGTCCCGGAACCGGTGCCGATTTCAACCTTGCGGGGCTTGCTGGCTTCGGCGATCGGGATACCGAGCATGAGCACACCGCGGTCGAACTCCGCGGACAGCCGCGTGCTGTCCAGGTTGTCGCCGAGGAAGAACTGGCGGCTGAACTCGCCCTGCGGCCGTTCGTCGACCAGCAGTTCGTCACCTTCCCGGCGTAGCGGGGCGCGGCGGGTGCGCACGGTCACCACATTGCGTTCCACCGTCACGTCGACGTCGCCGGGGTCCACTCCCGGCAGGTCCAGGGCGACGACGAACCGGTCGCCGCGGCGAAAGGCCTCCATCGGCATCGCCCGCGGGCCGCGGGTGCCGGCCACGGCCTGCTCGGTCAAGCGTTCGAGATCACGGAAGGGGTCGAAACGCATCAAGGTCATGACTCTCCTCATTTCTCGCCCGGGTACGTGCCGCGAAGAGATCCACCGCGTCAAATCGACTTGCGACGCGGTTTCCGGTCGGACACGAGTTCTGCGAATGCCGGCAGAATCGGGGCTGTCGCAGTGACCTTTCGGGATAGCCACACAGTGGCAAGGACGGCCGTCCCGGCGCGTGCGCCTGGCAGGTCGAAATTCGCGCGAACGATCGACCCCGCAGAGCAGGAACCACCGTGTAGGGTTTTGGGCAGTCGGCGGTCGGAGGTCCCGATGACACCCGCGACGACGGGCGACCGAGCCCACGAAACTCCACAAAGGCCGGACAGCTGGTGGCGTGACCAGTTGTCGAACCTGCACGGGCTCTTCGTCGTCTCGACGATGATGTTCGACGGCCGGGAAGCCGACGACATCGTCCGGCTGGCCGCCACCTCGGTACCGTCGTTGAGCGGCTGCGGCGTCAAGGCGGTGTACCTGGTCGTCGACGGTGCGCTCAGCCGTCGTGACGGCGCGGAGCCGGACGCGGAGCTCGACCGGCAGGTCCGCCTCCTCGACGGAGACGGCGGTCCGCTCGTCCTGACCGGCGGCGGCTGGTGCTGGGGCTTCGCGCTGCGTGGGCCGAGCGGGCCGAAGGGCTACCTGGTGGTGCACGCGGCGGTGGAGCCGCCGAAGGACGAGTTCTTCCTGCTCGAAGCGCTCGGCCGGCAGACGGCGGGTGCGCTGGCGAACGCCTCGCTCCACCTGCGCGAGCGCGCGCACGCGGTCGAACTGCAGGAGGTCAACGGCAGGCTGTCCGCCTCGGTGGCCCGGCTCGAGCAGCAGACCCACGTGCACGAGGTGCTCAGCGACATCTCCGTGTCCGGTGCGGGTGAGCCGGGCATCGCCTACGCGGTGCACCAGCTGACGTCGTTGCCGGTCGCGATCGAAGACCGGTTCGGCAACCTGCGGGCGTGGGCCGGTCCCGGCAAGCCCGACCCGTACCCGAAGGCCCGAGCCCACCGGCGCGAGGAGCTGCTCCGGCGGGCCGCGGCGGTTCCCCATCCGGTCCGGGAGAAGGATCGGCTGATCTCGCTGGTCAAGCCGCAGCACGAGGTCCTCGGTGTGGTCGCGCTCGTGGACCCGCGCAGGACCGTGGGAAGCCACGAGGTGTTCGCGCTCGAATACGGGACGACGGTGCTGGCCCTGGAGCTGTCGCACCTGCGCAACCTCGCCGAGGTCGAGCTGCGCCTGCACCGTGACCTGGTCGACGACCTGATCACCGGCACCGACGACGAGAGCGCCTACGCTCGCGCCGACGCGCTCGGGCACGACCTGCGTGGTCCTCATCGCGTGATCGTCGTGCGGTGGGGCGGGAGGCAGACCGACGACGCCGTCGCCGAGGCCGCGGGCCGGGCGGTCGCCTCCCTACAGCTGAGCTCGATGATCTCGCGGCGCTCGGGAGCGGTGGTGCTCCTCGTCAGCGGCCGCCCGGACGGGGACACGCTGTACCGCCTGCTTTCGGAAAACCTCGGAAGCGGCGGTGCACTCGGCGTCGGCGGGCGCTGCGACCGCCCCGGCGACTTTCCGAAATCCTATTCGGAAGCGATGCGAGCCCTGGATATCCGCCGGAAATCAAGATCGCCCGACGGACCGACAACGTTCGATCACCTGGGCCTTTACCGTATTTTGGACACCGGGGTGAATCGCGGCGAAATCGTTGCGTTCGTGCGGGAATGGCTGGGCCCGCTTCTCGACTACGACGAGCACAAGAGCACGGACCTGGTCCGGACGCTGTCGCAGTACCTCGAATGCGGCGGGCACTACGACGAAACCGCTTCCGCGCTGGTGATCCACCGCAGCACCCTGCGCTACCGGCTGGGCCGGATCCGGGAGCTCACCGACCTCGACCTCAACGACGTCGAAAGCCGGCTCAACCTGCACGTGGCGACCCGAGCGTGGAAGGTGCTGGGGGGCTCGACGTGACCGGGAGGGGCCGGCCGAACCCCGCCGGACCCCCCAGGAGTGTCCTGGCGTTACCGTCGGAACGGGGCTACCGTCATCTGTGCTCGCGTCCAAACAGGACGAAATCCGACACACAAGACGACAGCTGAGTAAGGAAAACTCATGACCGAGGCACCGACCGTAGGGCTGCTCGTGACGATGGAGGCCAAGCCGGGCCGGGAGAGCGACGTCGAGAAGTTCCTCGAGTCGGGCCGGGCGCTCGTCGACGAGGAGCCGGCGACCACCGCCTGGTTCGCGTTCCGTCTCGGTGACACGACGTTCGGGATCTACGACGTGTTCCCCGACGACGCGGGACGCGAGGCACACCTGAACGGCAAGGTGGCCGAGGCCCTGATGGCCCAGGCACCCGATCTCTTCGCCGGCACCCCCGTCATCCAGCGGGTCGACATCCTGGCCTCGAAACTGCCCTGACCCGGCACTCGCCGGGCGGTTTCGTGCTCAAGGCCGGGGGAGCCGGATCCTGATCGGGCCCCGCCACCGACCGTCCGGGTCGAGTGGCTCACCGCGCTGGCTGAGCTCCACCTGGCCGCCGCGGGCGAGATCACGAGCCAGCTTCAGCGCTTCCGGCATGAGGGGTCGCCAGTCGGCGGCCACTGCTCTCGCCGCGTCGGAGGGGCAGGTGCTGCTGTCCGTGCCCCGTGCGGTGGCCAGCGCGAGGATGGCGGCCCGGAGACCTTCGGCCGGGGTTTCGGCGGTCAGGGCGATCCGCGCCTGCTCGGCCGCGAAACCGGCACCGTGCTGTGTCCGTTCCAGCTCACGCCGCGGGCCGGACTGATCGGTCATACCTCCCAGGATCGCACCGCCCCGCCGGACGTGCCACTGATCGGGTGATCTTCAGCGGGCCGGTGTGAACCCGGAATCAGCCGGGTATCCGGTCGCGTCTTGGTCCGCGAAACCCGCCGGAGGTCACCCATGGCTGCTCGATCCGCGCCGTCGCCCGGCCCCGACGTCGTCCGGCTGGCGATGGATGTCCTTGCCGCACAAGGACTCGGTCAAGCCGCGGCCCGCAGCGCGCTGGCCGCGATGGCCCGGGATCGGGGGTTGCCACTGGCCGGGTGCGCCGCGCTGGTCGTGGCCATGGTCGACGGGCGGGCTCGATGACCGCGCTCGACGGCCGGGGAGCCGGGAGCGAGCACCCCGCCGGCCTCGGGCTCGCCGCCGGTGGCTTCGGGTGGCTCACGCTTCCGCCGGAATCCTGGAACCGGGACCGGCAACGGTAAATCAGCGGACCGATCCGTGCGGCAGGACGGCGTGCACCCCCCACGTCTCGTTGGCGACCTGGGTGATCCGCAGATCGACCACGGGGCTGGCGAGGGCGAGCGCGGTCGGCCGGTCCAGGTCGAAGAGGTGCTGCAGCCAAGTCGTCATGGCGGCCAGCGCGTCCGCCGCCGCCTGGTTGAGGTCGGCGCCGAAGCCGAAGGTGAGCCGGCCTTCCGGCGTCTCGGCGTGGATGCCCGGGAGCACGGGATCCGCCGACAGCGTGAGGGTCACCCCGGTCGTCATCGAGCACTCGATCGCCGTCCCGCCGACTTCGCCCTGTCCCTGCGCGGCGTGGCCGTCACCCAGGTGCAGCAGCGCGCCGGGCACGGTCACCGGCAGGAACAGCGTGGACCCGGCGACGAGGTCCCGGCAGTCGATGTTGCCGCCGCCGGCCGCCCTCGGCGGGATGGTCGAGTGCGGCCCCGGTTCGGCGGGCGGGACGCCGGCGACGCCGAGGAACGGCGCGACGCCGACGGTGTGGCCGAGGTTGCTGGTGGCGGTGTCGCCGTCGATGTCCCAGGTCAGCCGCGTGCCCGGGCCGCCGGCCACGCCGAGGGCGCGGTTGAGCGCGGTGTCCTTCACCCCGGCCGACGTCCAGCCCCAGTCCGCGGGCGTGATCGACGTGAAGTGCACGCCCAGGACCAGGCCGGGCTCGGCGCCGCGCACCGCGATCGGGCCCGTCAGGCAGTGCCCGCGCCGGCCGGGGATCATCGTGGGGCCGTCGATCCGGCGTTCCAGGTACCCCGCGGCATCGAGTGACGCGACCACGAGGGAATCGCCGGGGTCGACCGTGAGCACGGGTGGGGTGTCCCGGTCGAAAACGTCCACAGTGGTCTCACGTGTCGCCGGGAGCCGGTGTTCGGCCACGATTCGTCTCCTGCCGTTTCGGGTCTTCAGGGAAGCATGAACCCCGCGGTCCGTTTCAGGCGGACGGCGGTCAGGACGCCGTCACTGCGCGTCGGCCGAAACCGAGGCGGCAGGCCCGATCAGCCGCCGGTGTCCTTCCGGTGCGCGAGGGCACGGCCGGCCGGCAGGCCGTCGACGAACCGGTGCAGGAAGGCGATGACCTCGCCGGTGTCGCTCCCGGCGCCGGCGGTGTCGAGCCGGTCGTAGAGCTCGTCCTCGATCTCGCTGATGCCCGCGGCGATGCGTGCGCCTTCGGGGGTGAGCGTGAGCCGGACCTGGCGGCGGTCGTGGTCGGCGGGGAGGCGGTCGATCAGGCCGGTGGTGGTCAGGCGGTCGACCAGCCGGCTGGGGTTGCTGCCGCTTTCGCAGACCAGCAGGGCGCCCAGTCCGTTGAGGGTCAGTGGCTGGCGCTCCTGCAGGAGCGCCAGGACCTCGGCTTGCGACGGGGTGACCCCGAGCGGCTTGAGGGCCTGGGCGAGCAGGCGGTTGCCTTCCCGCTGCGCGGCCAGGATCAGGAACCGCAGCTCTTCGGCAGGGCGCATGGGAATAGATTACACGTCATCAGATGTCGTATCACCTATCGACCGGGTGGAACGAGGGAAGGACCTCTGATGAGCTTCGAGATCACGCAGGACGTCGACCGGCCGCCGGCGCGGGTGTTCGCGTTCGTCGCCGACGTCACGACCATGCCGCGCTGGTACGAGGCGGTGGTCCGGGTCGAGCCCGCCGACCCGGCCGGGCCGGGAGCCCGGTTCCGCATGGTGCGGTCGCTGCCCGCCGGCCCGGCGCACAACGACGTCGAAATCACCACGTGGGTGCCGGACGAAGAGATCACCTTCGCGTCCGTGACCGGCCCCACCCCGTTCCGGTACCGCTACCGGTTCGCGCCGGCGGCGACGGGTACCCGCCTGACGCTCGAAGGGCAGATCAGCGCGGAGGGACTACCGGGCCCGGCCGGTCACCTCGGCGGCCTCGCCGAACGCTTCTTCAAGCAGGGCATGAAAACCAACCTGCGCCGTCTCGCGCGGTCCGTCGAGTCGGGCACGGCGGGCTGACGTCGCTCGCGCGGGTCAGCGCGACGGGGTTTCTATCGAGCGGCGGGTGAGGTGCTCGACCAGGATCGGGACGTAGCTGCGGATCCTGGCGGTGTCGAACCGGTGGTGGTAGCCGCGGACGCGCTCGGCGAGGTCCGCGGGCGAAATCTCGCCGGGTGGGTAGCGCTTCCGGAGCCGTGCGGTGATCTCGCCGATTTCCTCGGCCTGGCTCGGCCGGCCGCCGGCTTCGCCGGGCGACGCGGAGTGCTCCATCGTCAACCCGGGTTCGTGGATGCGCATCGTCCTCACTGCCTTCGCTGGGAGGATCCCAGCTTCCCACTCCGGCCCGGGCTCCGACGTGAACAGTGCACGTCACCAGCCCCCCGGTCCAGGGCGAACCGGCCGAGCCACGCCGGGCGGGATCCGGCGGGGATACACTGGCGGTGGTTCCGCGCGTCACGGCGTCCTCGTCGCTGCCGGCGGTTCTTCCTCCGTGCCTCGGACCCCGGCGCCGTCTGCCCCTTCTCGGTGCGCCACCACGGCTCGCCGATCCGGATCTTCCCTTCGCGAACGCCGAGGCGCCCATGGCCACCCGCACCACCTCGTCGCTCCCGCGACCGGCCGTCGTCGACCTGGACGTCGGCCGCGCCGCGGCCCTGTCCGGTGAAGCGGTCCTGGACGCGCTCGGCGGCACGCTCGACGGCCTGACCGACGGCGAGGTCGCCGGGCGTTCGGCACGGTACGGGCCGAACGCGGTGTCGTCGCACCGGGCGCGGCTGGTCCCGGTGCTGTGGCACCAGCTGCGCTCGCCGTTGCTGGTGCTGCTGATGGTCGCCGCCGTCGCGTCCTACTTCGTCGGCGAGCGCAGTGACGCGGTGATCATCGGGGTGATCGTCGCGGTCTCGGTCGGGCTCGGGTTCGTCAACGAGTACCGCGCGGAAAAGGCCGCGGAAGCCCTGCACGCGCAGATCCGGCACGAGACCGTCGTGATCCGCGGCGGCCGCCCCGTGCCGGTCGACGTCACCGCGCTGGTCCCCGGCGACGTCGTCGAGCTGAAGCTCGGTGACGTCGTCCCGGCCGACGTCCGGCTGCTGTCGGTCACCGGCCTGGAGTGCGACGAGTCGGTGCTGACCGGGGAGTCGCTGCCCCTGGACAAGGGGACGGCGCCCGTCCCCGAAGGCACGGCGCTGGCCGAACTGTCCGGCTGCGCGCTGATGGGCACCGTCGTGCACGCCGGCGGCGCCACCGGTGTCGTGGTGTCGACCGGCGCCCGCACCGGCTTCGGGGCGATCGCGGCCGGGCTGAGCACCCACCAGCTCGACACCGAGTTCCAGGTCGGGCTGCGGAAGTTCTCGATGCTGCTGGTGTACGTCGCCGGCGCGCTGACGACGTCGATCTTCGCGGTCAACGTGGTGCTGCACAAGCCGATCCTCGACGCGCTGCTGTTCTCCCTCGCGATCGCGGTCGGCATCACCCCGCAGCTGCTGCCGGCCGTCGTGTCCACCAGCCTCGCCGCCGGGTCGCGCCGGATGAGCCGCCGCAAGGTGCTCGTCAAACGGCTGGTCTGCATCGAGGACCTGGGCAACGTCGACGTGCTGTTCACCGACAAGACCGGCACCCTCACCCTCGGCCGCATCGACTACATGCGGGCCGTCCCGGCGGCCGGCGGCGATCCCGGCGAGGTCCTGCGCTGGGGGCTGCTGTGCACCGGGAACACCGCCGCCGTCGGCGGCAACCCCCTGGACCAGGCCCTGTGGGCGTCACCGGGCTCGGCGGCGCAACGAGCCGCGCTGACCGGCCACACCACGCTGGGCGTGCTGCCGTTCGACCACGAACGGCGGATGATTTCCGTGGTCGTCCAGGACCCGGCGGGCGACACCGTCCTGGTCACCAAGGGCGCCCCGGAGACCGTGCTGGACCGCTGCACCGGCGTCCCGCCCGCAGCGCGCCATGCCCTGGACGCCGAGTTCGCCGCGGGCAACCGGGTCGTCGCCGTGGCCACCCGGCCCTTCCCCGGCGGGCGGGCGCCGACGCCCGCGGACGAACAGGGCCTGACGCTGCTCGGGTTCCTGGTGTTCCTCGACCCGCCCAAGCACGACGCCGCGCGCGCCCTGCGGCGGCTGGGCGACCTGGGCATCACGGTCAAGGTCGTCACCGGGGACAACCCCGCGGTCGCCGCGAAGGTGTGCCACGACCTCGGACTCGGCGACGGCGCCGCGCTGACCGGCACCGAACTCGACGCCCTTGACGATTCCCAGCTCGCCGCCGCGATCACGCGGACCACGGTGTTCGCCCGGGTCAACCCCGAGCACAAGGCCCGCATCGTGCGCGTCCAGCGGATCGGCGGCGGCGGGGTGGCGTTCCTCGGCGACGGCGTCAACGACGCGCTCGCCCTGCACGCGGCCGACGTCGGCATCTCGGTGGACTCGGCCACCGACGTCGCCAAGGACGCCGCCGACGTGATCCTGCTCGAGAAGGACCTCGACGTGCTCGCCGACGGCGTCACCGAAGGGCGGCGGATCTTCGCCAACACCATCAAGTACGTGCTGATGGGCACCTCCAGCAACTTCGGCAACATGTTCTCCGCCGCGGGCGCGTCCCTGTTCCTGACGTTCCTGCCGATGCTGCCCTCGCAGATCCTGCTCAACAACCTGCTCTACGACACCAGCCAGCTCGCCATCCCCACCGACACCGTCGACGAGGAACAGCTGCGCCGCCCGTCCCATTGGGACATCGGGTTCATCCGCCGGTTCATGGTCTTCTTCGGCCCGCTCAGTTCGGTGTTCGACTTCGTCACGTTCGGCGTCATGCTGTGGGTGTTCCACTCGGGCCCGGACCAGTTCCGCTCCGGCTGGTTCGTCGAGTCCCTGGCCACCCAGACGCTGGTGATCTTCGCGATCCGCACCCGGCGGATCCCGTTCTTCCGCAGCCATCCCAGCCTGCCGCTGACCCTGGGGGCCCTCGGGGTCGTCACCGTCGGCGCCCTGCTGCCCGCGACGCCGCTCGCGGCCACACTCGGGTTTTCGCCGTTGCCGGGCGGCTTCTTCGCCGCGCTGGCCGGGATGGTGCTGGGATACCTCGTCCTGATCGAGGTGGGCAAACGCATCTTCTACCGGGTGGTGCGCACGACGACCACCGTGCCACGGCCCGCGAGCCCGCGCCGTCACCTGCGCCGCCGGGCCGGCTACTTCAGCACCGCGGAGCGGGCCCCGGGAATCCCTTCGGGCAAAGGACTTCGATGAAGGGTGAACCCCGGCGGGGCCGGCACCCCGGAGTGCTCGTGGCGATCAAGCTCGGGCACACGACGGCCTGGTTCGCCATCGAATCCTGTTTCTCGTACGTCCTGTACTCGGGGCTGGCGAAACGATCGGACCGGCGAGCCGCGCTCGCCGGCGGCGTGGTCGCGCTCGAGTGCCTCGTCTTCGCGGCGAACGGATTCCGCTGTCCGCTGACCGCGGTCGCCGAATCGTTCGGCGCCGGCGACGGCTCGGTCACCGACATCTTCCTGCCGCGGTGGTTCGCCCGGTACCTGCCGGTGATCCACGTGCCGTTGCTCGTCCTGGCCGTCGTCCTGCACGCGCGGAACCTCCGCCACGCCCGGGCGGTCAGCCGCCGGCGTGCTGCGGGCTCCGGCCCTGCCAGACGAAGTCCATCCGGTTCTTGACCCCCACCACGCCGGGCACGGCGAGGGCCAGGCGTTCCGCGGTGGCCACGTCGGCTTCGTACTCGAGCCGGCCGGTCAGCAGGACCACCCCGCGCTCGACGCTCGCGAGCACGGCGTTCCGGTCGGCGTGCAGAGCGTCGTGGAAGACGGTGCGGTCGACGTCCGCCTGCAGGTCTTCGTCCGTGCGCAGGAAAGTGCGCAGGAGGTCCCGCCGCGTGACGACGCCCACCAGCCGAGCACCGTCGAGCACGAACAGCCGGCGGACGCCGCTCGTCGTGAGCATGCGCGCGACTTCCGGCAGGGTGGCCCCCGGCGCGGTGGTCCGCGGCGCCGCGGTCATCAGCGTGCCCGCGGTCTGCGCGGCCGCCTTGCGCCAGTCCTCCCGCGTCAGGTGGCCGGCGAAGTGCGGGCAGCCCGCACCGAGCCGGTCGTCCTGGTGCGCCTGCCGGCAGAGCAGGTCCGCTTCGGTCACGACGCCGAGCAGCGCACCCTCCGGGCTCACGACCGGCACCGCGCCGACGCCGTTGGTGACGATCATGCCGACCAGGTCCTTGAACGGCGTGGCCGGCGTCGCGGTGATCACGTCCCGGGTCATGACCTGTCCTGCTGTCGTACTGGTGCGCATGGTCTTCCTCCTGCGGTGGTGACGGTGTCCTTTATGGATCGAACGGTCGGGTTCAGCGGAGCCAGGGGGTGCGGCGGACGAGATCCAGGCTCGCCCAGCGGCGGCCGAGGCCCCAGGTGTCACCCGCGGCGAAGGCGGCCAGCACGATCAGCACGGCGAGGTACCCGACGTGGTAGTCGATCAGCGGGTTGGCCGACGACGTCGCCGTCCCGGCCGAGGTCGAGCGGGCGAGCGGCCATTCGGCGATCCACATGAGAGCGAGCAGGACGGTGCCCGCGACCGCGGCCGGGCGCAGGGCCACCCCGAGCAGGAGGGCGACGCCGAGGCCGAGCAGGGCCGGCATGAACAGCCAGTCGGCCCAGCCGGCGCCGGCCCAGTCGCGCAGCGTCGACTGCATCGGCCCGACCTGGACGTGGCCGAGGAATCCCTTGGTCGGCGAGCCGCCGCTGATCCAGGCCTGCGCCGGGTTCGTGGAGTAACCCAGCCCGAACAGCTTGTCGACGAAGGCCCAGAGGAACGTCAGGCCCATCACGATGCGCAGGACGGCCAGTGCCGGGCCACGGGCGGAGGAGGCGGGCCGGGGCCGCTCGGCGGGCCGCGGGTACGGCCGGCCGGGGAGGAAGGGGGTGGTCAGGGACGGGCCGCGGTCCTGGACGGACATCGTGGGCTCCTCTTCGGTTGTGCCCGGAGCATGGGCCGTCGTGCGCGCCGGACGCTGGTGCCGAAATCCCTTGATCGTGGTGACTTTGGTGCACGGCCCGGCCGGTCGCGGGCGGGAAAGCAGGGAAGAAAGTCACCGGGAAACGCGGTGGAATGCTCTAGTGCCAAGATTTTCCGGAGAACAGACTCGGGTTTCGACAGTTCGCGACAGCCGAGGAGTTCCGCTCATGGCCGACAACACAACCAGGCAGCAGATCGTCGTCGGCGTGGACGGATCGGCTTCGGCTCTTCAAGCCGCGCGCTGGGCGGGCGACGAGGCCGCGCGCCGGCAGCTGCCGGCGCGGATCGTGCACGCCGTGCCGACGCCCGCGCTGTCCTACGGCGCCGGTGTCCGGCCCCCGGACGGGTTCACGGAGGTGCTGGAAACGCAGGGCCGCGAGTGGCTCGCCGACGCCGAGGCCGCCATCCGGTCGGCTCATCCCGATCTGGAGATCCACACTGATCTGGTGACGGGCAGCCCGGTGAGCGCACTGCTCGAGGCGTCGGCCGACGCGCGCCTGGTCACGCTCGGGTCCCGGGGGCTGGGCGGGTTCAGCGGCATGCTGACCGGTTCCACGGTGGTGGCGATGGTCGCCCGGGGGCGGTGCCCGATCATGGTGGTCCGTGGCGGCGGCCGGGAAAACGGCCCGGTGGTGCTCGGCATGGACGGCTCCCCGGCGAACGAGCCCGCGATCGCGGTGGCCTTCGACGAGGCGTCGTCGCGGGGTGCGGACCTGGTGGCGGTGCACAGCTGGCTGTCGGTCTCCGCGGGCACCGCGCACACCCTCGGCCGGCAGCTGCTCGACGACTTCGACGCCCTCGAAGGGAACGAACGCGAAATCCTGGCGGAACGGCTCGCCGGCTGGCAGGAGAAGTACCCGGACGTCACGGTCCGGCGCGTCGTCGCACGTGACCACCCGGTGCGCTGCCTGCTCGACCACTCCGCCGACGCCCAGCTGCTCGTGGTCGGGAGCCGCGGCCTCGGTGGCTTCTCCGGGATGCTGACGGGATCGACGAGCCAGGCGCTGATCCACCACGCCACGTGCCCGCTGCTGGTCGTCCAGTCACCCACATCGTGAGCCGAGCCGGCGACGCGGTGGCGCGCGTCGAGAACCGGATCGGCAAACCGCCGGACCTGCCGACCGTCGAGGTCAGCGGCCGGATTCCACCTATACCAGGAGATTCATCATGAATGGCTGGATCATCGCCGCGATCGTCGTGGTCGTCCTGCTCCTGCTGGCCTTGTCGGTCAGGATCGTGAAGCAGTACGAGAAGGGTGTGCTGTTCCGGCTGGGCCGGGTCATCGGGGTGCGCGAGCCGGGCTTGCGGCTGATCATCCCGGTCGTGGACGTGTTGCGGCAGGTGCCGCTGCGGATCGTGACGATGCCGATCCAGTCGCAGGGGATCATCACGCGGGACAACGTGAGCGTGGATGTGTCGGCGGTGGCGTACTTCCGGGTGGTGGACGCGACGAAGTCGGTGGTAGCCATCGAGAACGTGTACTCGGCGATCGACCAGATCGCCCAGACTACCTTGCGGAAGGTCGTCGGGCAGCACACGCTCGACGAGACGCTGTCCGAGACGGACGCCATCAACACCGACATCCGCCAGATCCTCGACGTCACCACGGCCGAGTGGGGTGTGGAGGTCACGTTGGTGGAGCTGAAGGACATCCAGCTGCCGGAGTCGATGAAGCGGGCGATGGCCAGGCAGGCGGAAGCCGAGCGGGAGAAGCGTGCCAAGATCATCAACGCCGAGGGTGAGTCGCAGGCCGCCGCGGCATTGGGTGACGCGTCGGACACGATGATGGCGCACCCGCTGGCGTTGCAGCTGCGCAACCTGCAGAGCCTGGTGGAGATCGGCGTGGACAAGAACACGACGGTCGTGTTCCCCGCGCCGCTGATGAGCACCATCGGCGAGCTGGGCTCGTTCCTCGCCCGCGAAGCCGCGTCGGCCACACCGCAGGTCCCGGCGCTGCCCGAGGCCGTTGTCCCCACCCCGGTCCCGGCCGTTCCGCGGCAGGAAACACCGGCCAACGGCGGACCGGTTCCGGCCTCCGCGTAGTCCGGGCGTGCCCGGATCGACGGGTCAGGGGGCGACGGCGAGGACGTGCTTTCCCACGGCGCCGCCGCGTTCGAACGCTTCGTGCGCGGCGGCGATGTCCGCCAGCGGATAGACCCCCTGCACGATCGGGCGCAAGGCGCCGGAGGTGACGTAACCGGCCAGGTCGGTCAGGACGGCGGAGCCGGGGTTGGCGCTGAACGTACGGATGCGCCGGGCGCCGTGGACGGCGGACGCGGCGATCGCCGCCAGTGCGGGGGCGGACAGGGCGACCGTGACCATCCGGCCGCCCTTGGCCAGCCGGCCGCGGAAGCAGTTCAGCTCGGAACCGACGGTGTCGACGATGACGTCGAACGGCCCGATCCGGTCCGAGGTGGTGGTGCCGTAGTCGAGGACGTCGTCGGCTCCCAGGTCGCGCAGGAGCGCGGCGTGGCGGTCGCGGGCCAGCGCGGTGACGTGGCCGCCCATCGCGTGGGCCAGCTGGACCGCGGCGGTGCCGACACCGCCGGCCGCGCCGCGGACCAGGACCCGCTCGCCGCCCTCGAGCCGGACGCTGTCGCGCAGGGCGGTCAGGGCGGTGCTGCCCGCGACGACCAGGGACGCCGCCTCGACCGCCGGGACACCCGCGGGAGCGGGGGCGATGCGCTCGGCGGGGACCACGACGTACTCGGCCGCGGCGGCGACGGTGTGGCGTTGCCGCGGGTGCACCATGCCCCACACCCGGTCGCCGGCGCGGTGGTTCTCGACCCCGGGTCCGGTCTCGACGACGACCCCGGCGAAGTCCAGGCCGACGCCGATCGGGAACCTGCGGCCCGACACCATCCGCAATCCGCCGGCGCGGACGATCGTGTCGTGCCCGTTCACGCTGGACGCCTCGACCGCCACCAGGACCTCGCCCGCACCGGGGGAGGGGCGGCCGGTCTCGGCGACCCGCAGGACGTCCGGGGTTCCGAAGCTCGTGATCTGTGCGGCCTTCATGTCGGGATTCCTTCCGTGATCGGCTGGTACGGCACCGATCTTGGGGCGGATTCGCGGCGGCACGGTCGTTCGCGTTGTCCTGGGTCCGCCGGACCCACCTTCGCCGGTCACACCGCGGGCATACTGGGCCGGTGACCGATGACCCCCGCCGCGCCCTCGCCGAGTTCCTGCGGACCCGCCGGACCCGGGTCCGGCCCCAGGACGTCGGTCTCGAGCCGGGCCCGCGGCGGCGGGTCGCCGGACTGCGCCGCGAGGAACTGGCCCTGCTGGCCGGCGTGAGCTCGGACTACTACCAGCGCATGGAGCAGGGCCGGGACGTGCGGCCCTCCGACCAGGTCCTCGACGCGATCGCCCGGGCGCTGGACTTCTCCGCCGAGGAGACCCGGCACCTGCACAGCCTCGCCGCGGCCGCCCGGACCCCGGCCCGGCCGGCCCGCCGGTACCCGCCGGAGGAGGTGCCGCCGACCACGCTGCGGCTGCTGCGCGCGACGTCCTCACCGGCCCTGGTCGTCGGGCGGTTCCTGGACGTGCTGGCCTGGAACCCGCTGGCCGGTGCGCTGCTGGGCGCGTTCACCGAGGTGCCCCGGGCCGAACGGAACCTGCTGTCGCTGCTGCTGCACCCGGAGGCCGACCAGGCGTGCCCGGAGCGCGCGGCCACGGTCGCCGAGCTGACCGGGATGCTGCGGGCCCAGGTCGCCGCCGAGCCGGGCCACCCCCGTGCGGTCGAGCTGGTGGGGGCGCTGGCGGTGCGCAGCGCGGAGTTCGCGACGTTGTGGGCTCGCCACGACGTCGAGGACACGACCCGCGGCCGGATGCGGATCGCGCACCCGCTGGTCGGGGAGCTGAACCTGGACTGGGACGCCTATCCGATGCCGGGTGCGCCGGGGCCGGTGCTGATCGTCTACACGGCGGAGCCGGGCGGCCCGGACGACGAACGGCTCCAGTTGCTGGCCGGCCTGCTCGAGGCACCCAGGGGAACGGAGACGCCCAGCCGGCCGTCGTGATCAACCGGTGGGGCTCATGAGTCGCGCGACAGGTATTCGGTCCAGCCGCGTGCGGCGTGCAGCAGCTCTTCGTGGGAGGCGTCGTCGAAGGCGCGCAGCTTGAGGAAGTGCTGGGTGATCGTCAGGCCGAGGATGCCGCTGACGGTGATGAGGGCGCGCAGGTGGGCGTCGTCGCCTTCCAGGGATCTGGTGAGGTTGTCGACGCGTTCGTCGAGGTAGGTCCGCATGGTGTCGGCGGCTTCGGGCACGGTGAGCATGGACCGGACGAGTGCGCTGGTCTCCGGGGGCAGTTCGCGTAGCCGGTTGGTGAGGACTTCCAGCAGGTGTTCGGCGGCGCTGTCGGCGTTGTCGCCGGGTAGCTGGACGGCGGCGGTGAACAGGGCTGCTTTCGAGCCGTAGTGCTGCATCACCAGTGAGGGGTCGATGCCCGCGGCGCCGGCGATGCCCCGGATCGTGGCGCCGTCGAAGCCGTGGGTGGCGAACTCCTGGCGGGCGGCCTCGAGGATCCGCTGTGCGGTGCGGGCGCGTTTGGCGTCGCGGGAGGTCTCGGTCATGAACTCACTCTACAGCCGTTGAGCGATTCGTGTACCCGCCTCGGCCATCAGGGCGGACGCCGAAGTGGCTCAGTTGCGCGAAAACACACCCGGCTGGTGGCCGTGGAACCCGATTTCGGCGACCTCGAAGCGCCGGTGAAAATGCCGGACCCGGAGACCGCCGGCCGGGCGCTCCACGTCGGCAGGCGCCAGGCCGAACGCGAAGCGGCGATCCGGGCCGCTCCGGACATCCGACACGCCACGGGGAGACCGTGCTCTTCGAGGCCGGCGAGCACAGCGGTGGCTACGGCCTCTCGCGCTGGGTGCCGGTCAGCGGTCCGAACGCCGCGAGGGACAGCGCCTCGTGCAGCCCGGTGATCCAGTCGTCGACCGGTTTGGCCGCGTCCATGCGCACGAACGCGAGAGCCATCGCCGCGAAGAGCGCGAACAAGGACAGCCGCCGCCGCTGTTCGGCGTCGGCGTCCGGGGGGGTGATGCGCCGGGCGAGCTCGCCGATGTTCCGGCCCATCGACTGGGTTCCGACGCCCATCAGGTCGGGTTCGCCCAGGATGAGCGCGCGCCGGCGGGCCTCGAGGTCGCGGTCCTGCTGAGTCATCTCCCGGGCCGCGGTGGCCGCGGCCGCCGACACCGCCGTGAGCGGGTCCAGGGGAGCGGTGGCGGGGTCGAGGTGGTGCACCAGCCGCTGGAGGAAGGGGTCGTGCCAGAAGATCCCGGCCTTGCTGCCGAAGGTGCGGAAGACGGTGCGTTCCGCGACGCCGGAGCGCCGTGCGATGTCGGCCATGGAGACCGCGGAGTACCCCACCTGCTCGGAAAGCTCCAGGGCCGCCAGGCGTACGGCGGCCTCTTTGCGGGCGGCATTCGCCGCTCGCCGCCCGGTCCCGTCGTTCGTCTGCACGTCCGCAGCCTAACAAAGTTGGCAGTCTCTGCCACTATCGGCTACCGTCGAAATGTGGCAGAAACTGCCAACTTTGGAGGGAGCGGGATGAAGAAACTGACCCGGCGGCAGGTCCTGGCCCGGGCCGCGGGCCTCGGCGGGGTCGCCGTCGTCGCGGCCGGCGCGGGCGGCTACCTCGGTTTCCTGACGCCGTCGGGCGACGTCGCGGACTACGCCGAGCACCTCGTCGACGACCAGCGGGCGCTGCGGCCCGGAGAGGTGCGCGTCACGTTCCTCGGCACGACCACGCTGCTGGTCGACGACGGGACCACGCAGTTGCTGTTCGACGCCTTCATCACCGACGTCTCCTTGAGCACGGCGATCTTCGGCCGGCTCCAAACGGACACGGCGAAGGTCGACACGACGCTCGACCGGGTCGGCGCCGACCGGATCAAGGGCATCTTCGTCTCGCACTCCCACTACGACCACGCGCTCGACGCGGCTTATATCGCCAAGCGCGCGAACGCGACGTTGCACGGCTCGCCGTCCACCCTCAACATCGGCCGCGGCGGCGACGTCCCCGAGGCGCAGCTGCGGCCGTACCAGGTCGGCAACCCCTTGAAGATCGGCGGCTTCACCGTCACGGTGCTGGCGTCGAAGCATTCCCCCGGCACCAAGGGCGGCGACGGCACCCCGATCACGCGGCCGCTGCGCCAGCCCGCCGACGCCGGTGACTACCTGGAAGGCGGCTCGTTCGACTTCCTCGTCGAGTACGGCACGCATTCGCTGCTGGTGAAGGCGTCCGCGGGGTACCTGCCGGGCGGGCTCGACCACGTCCGGGCGGACGCGATGTTCTGCGGCACGGCGGGGAGTGTGGGCAAGGACGCGGCGTTCCGCGACGAGTTCTACGAGGAGACCGTCGCGAAGGTGCGGCCCAAGCTGTTCGTCCCGTTGCACTGGAACGACTTCTTCACCCCGGTGACGGGCCACCTCACGACGAACATGAAGGCGATCGACGACGTCGCGGCCGGCTGGGACTACCTCGTCGACCGGCTCGGCCGCGCGCACGCGCAGTTCGCGCCGATGGAGGGCTACAGCAGCGTCATCCTGTTCGGCCCGACCGGCCGGGCGGCATGAGGCCCGGTCTCGGTCGCGCGTCGCCGGCACCGCCAGGGTTCAGAGGCTGCGGGCGGTGATGTCGCCCTGGGAGGTGGTGGCCCGGATGGTGAGCTCGGGGGTGCCGTTGTTCTTGAGGGTGTTGTCGATGCGGCCGTAGGTGGTGCCGGCGTCGAGGGAGGCGGAGACGCCGGGGGCCGCGGCGACGGTGATGCTGCCGGACTGGGTCGTCAGGGTGACCGTGCCGCCGGCGGCTTCGCCGATGTGGATGTCGCCGCGGGCCGTGCTGATGTCGGCCGGGCCGTCGAGGTGGCCGATGTGGACGTCGCCGTCGGTGGCGGTGAGGTGGACAGCGGCGGTGTGGGCGAGGGTGATGTGGCGGTAGGCGCCGGTGACGCTGACGTCGCCGAGGCGGCCGGTGCTGTCGAGTTCGGCGGCGGCGGTGGTGGCCTCGACGCGGGAACCGGCGGGCAGTGCGACGGTGACGTCGAGGGAGCCGGACGGGCCGAAGTGCTGGTTCTTGTCCTGCGGGGTGTGGACCCGCAGGACGCCGTCGGTGTAGGTGACGGTGGTCTGTTCGGCGGCCTTGACGTCGCGGTTTTTGCCCGGGTCGGCCGGGCGGACGTCGACGGTGGTGTCGGTGCGGTCGGTGGCGTGGAGGTGGACGCGGCCGGCGGGGAGGTCGAGGGTGGCGGTGATCGGGGTGGTGGTGGCGAAGGTCTGCACGGTGTTCTCCTGGGTTCGTGGCCCCGGTGGTGGGGACGTGAACCACAGTGGCGGGCCGGGCTGACACGGGACGGCCACGGCGCTGACACGGCAGCTGACACCGCGGCCGGGGATGGACTCCGCGGGTCAGCGGGCCGCCGCCGTGTTCGAAACCTCACCGCATCTCGCGCTCGACCTCCGGACGGGGGTCTGGTCCAGACAACTGACCGAGGGTGGGAATCCGGTGATAGGACGGTAAGAACTCGGTAAGAGCACACCTTCGAGGGTGTTGCCGGTTGATGTTGTCCGGTATATCTGTGCGCGGCACCTTGAACGTTATTGCCCAACTGCCGCGTCGTCGCGGCGCATTTTCGAAACGCACTCCGCGGGTTTCGGCGCCGGCGCCGGAATCTGCTTTGTCGACGGCGGCGCCGGACGCCGTCGATCGTGCCCCGTAACGAGAACCCCGTGAAACCGTCCTTTGTGGAGGAATTATGCACCGGCTCGACCCTGCGCGTGACCACGTTCTCGGGCTCTTCCGCATCGTCCTGGGTTTCCTGTTCGCCTGCCACGGCGCGAAAACGATCTTCGGAATCCTGGGCGCCAAGGCTCCTGCGGCGATCGGCCTGTGGCCGAGCTGGTGGGCCGCGCTCATCCAGCTCGTCGGCGGCGCGTTGGTGCTGCTCGGGATCGGGACGCGGATCGCCGCGCTGATCAGCTCGGGATCCATGGCCTACGCCTACTTCACGGTGCACATCCTCAACGGGATCCTGCCGATCCAGAACGGGGGAGAGGCGGCCGCGCTGTTCTGCTGGGCGTTCCTGCTGATCGCGTTCACGGGACCGGGACGGTTCGCGCTCGCCACCGCGGTGTCGCCCTCGCGTGCTGTCGCCGAGCCGGTCACCGCCGATTCCCGGGCTTGAACACCCGGTGGGGTGAGACGGCGTTCACGGCACCCGGCGTGCGTTCGGTGAGTCCTCGGCGCTCGTGTTCGGTTTCGGGATCGCCGGACTCACCCCGGCGCGGCGTGGGGTGACGGGTACGGCGTCGGGGATGGTCAGCGTGAAGGTGGCGCCCGCACCCGGCGTGCTGGCGACGGAGACCTTGCCGCCACGCGCTTCGACGGCGGCACGGACGATCGCCAGCCCGAGCCCGGTGCCACCGTGGGCGTCGCCGTGGCGGGTCGACCAGGACTGTTCGAAGATGTGCGCCAGGTGTTCCGGGGCGATGCCGCGGCCGGTGTCGGCGACTTCGATGGTGAACCCGGCCGGCGCGGGCCGCGCGCGCACGGCGATCCGGTCGCCGTTCTGGGTGAAGGCGATCGCGTTCTCGAGCAGGCTGTCCATCGCGGCCTGCAGCCGTTCCGGGTTTGCGAGCACGGTGCCCACCCGGCTTTCGCACGACCATTGCCGGTCGGCCACGGGAGTCCAGCGGCGGACCAGCCGCTCGAGGAAGGCGTCGAAGTCGAGCGGGGGAGTGCTGACCGGCGAGTCGAGCCGCATCAGGGTGGTGAGCCCGCCGGTGAGGCGGTCCAGCTTGCCCAGCTCGTCCAGCACGATGCCGGCGTCTTCGTCCGTCTGCTGGTCTTCGTGGGCCGAACGGATCAGCTCGACGTAACCCCGGGCGACCGTGATCGAGGTCCGCAGCTCGTGCGAACCCAGGCGCACGAAGAGATCCTGGGTCTCGGCACGTTGCCGTTCCAGCGCGGCCACCCGCTGCAGCTCTTCCACCGCGCGCTGGCGGCCGCGGACGTGCCACACCATGACGAGGAACACCGCGGCCATCAGCGGGACCTCGGCGGTCTCCTCGAACCGGATCTCCCCGCGGGTGGCCTGGTCGAGCATCAGGAGTCCGGTCGACGCCGTCACCGCGCCCAGCGCGGTGAGCATTCCCGCGAGCGGCCAGGAATTGACCCCGAACACCAGCGCGATGCTGATCCACACGAAGTGGAACGGGATCGTCTCCCCTTCGGGGAACCGCCACATCGCCACGAGGTTCACCAAGGCGAACCCGATCCAGCAGAAAAGGACTGTCCGCTTAGCTCGCGGAGAGGCAGTAACCCACATTGCGCACCGTTTCGATCCGGCGGAGCCCGTCGAGCTTCGAACGCAGCCGCCGGACGTAGACGTCGACGACGTTGCTCCCCGGGTCGAACTGGTAGCCCCAGACGTCGGCGAGCAGTTCTTCCCGGCTGCACACCTGATCCGCCCGTTGCATCAGGTGGCTCAGCAGGACGAACTCACGTTGCGACAACGCGGTCTGTTGGTTGCCCACGGAAACGATCCGGCGCTGGGTGTCCAGCCGCAGATCGCCGACCTGGAGAAATCGCGAACCACCGGTGTTCCCGGGTTGCTGTTCACGCAGCCGGACCCGGACGCGGGCCAGCAGTTCCGCCGTGACGAAGGGCTTCGGGAGGAAGTCGAGTGCGCCGGCGTCCAGCACCTGGACGCGCGTCCCGATCTCGGGCACCGCCGACAACACGACGACCCGCGACCCCGGGAGCCGGTCGAGGAGCTCGGCGAGGACGGCGGCGCCCGAGACGTCGGGGAGCATCAGGTCGAGCACGATCAGGTCGTAACTACGCGCGGTTGCGGCGGTGAGCCCTTCGGCGCCCGTCGCGGCCAAGTCCACGGCGTAGCCCTCGGCTTGCAGCACGCGCTGCAGCAGACGCCGGATCCGTTCTTCGTCATCGACGACCAGCAGGCGGCTCAACGACTTCACCTCACTCACCGGTGGAGCGGGACCGGCCGACGTCCGCTGCCGGATGTCTCGTCGTCCCTGCACGTTGTCGACCGGCGCGCTTCCTTCGTTACACCAAGCCATAACGATTGGGACACCGTGACAACCAGATGACGGACCTTTCATTTTCGGCGGCGCGGCTCATCGGGCGCCGGACGATCGGGTCATTCGCAGCGCCCACTGGAGGCTGGCCATGGCTCGTCCGACCTTCCGTTCCGCGGCCGTCGTCGTCGCCGTGCTCACCGGGATCGCGCTCGCCCTGCCGGTGGTGGTGCAGCACGGCACGCCGCAAGCCCGTGCCGCGCAACCGGGTTCGATCACGCTGCACGCGGAAAGCGCGCGCACCGTGGGAACCGCACCGGGTCAGGTCCGCAAAGGTGACCCGATCACCGGCTACAAGTGGCTCATCGCCGCCGAAGACGTCGGGAATCCTCGTGACAGCCTGCAGAACTGCCTCCCCTCCCGCGCCGGCGGCTCGGCGGACTTCGCCACGAAGTGCCAGTGGCCGTCGATCCGCTACACCCCGGGCAACGTGCCGATCGTCGCGCAGGGCGACCAGAACGACCTCAACGACACGAAGGCGCTCGACTCCCTGCCGCCGGGCCGGTACCTGATCTCCCTCACCGCCGACGGCTACAAGATCGACGGTGCGCACTTCACCGTGGACGGAGGCACCCAGCGGGTGAACGTCGCCATGCAGCCCTATCCGCTGCCCCTGGGCAACGTCCGGATCCGGGTGTTCAACGACTCCGTGCCGGTCGACGCGACCTACGAGGTCGGTGCCGAGTCCGGCTTGGCGGGGTTCACCGCGCATCTGTCCGATGTGCTCGGTGAGGTGTCCACGGACTACTACGGAAACCCCTTGTGCACCAAGTACGTCCACAACGGAGCCGGCCAGATCGTCTTCACCGGGGGCAAGCCGCAGGTCGACCCGGCCTCGACCGGCAAGTGCGTCAGCGACGCCCAGGGCGACATCCTCATCCCCAACATGGGACCGGATCGCTACGCCGCGACCGTGATCCCGCCGGTCGGCACCGACTGGGCCCAGACCACGACCCTGGAAGGCGCGCACGACTGGGACATCTGGACCCAGGAAGGCGACACCGGGTTCGACACCGAGCAGACCGTCGGCGCCGAGCCGGTGCCCGCGGTCGACTTCGGCTTCGTGCGCCCCAAGGCGCTGCCCGCCGGGCCGACCGGCGAGATCAAGGGTGTCGCCGTCCAGATCGACACCTACGTCGGCGGCACCGGGGGAGTGGGCGTGCCCAACGCCGGCGTGGCGGGGGCGAGCGTCCGCGGCCCGGTCGACCGGCCGTTCGTCGCGCTGTCCGCGCTGGGCAACAACGACCAGGTGGCCTACATGGCCCGCGCCGGCAGCGACGGGAAGTTCGACATCAAGAACGTGCCCAACGGCGATTACCAGCTGACCCTGTGGGACTACCCGCAGGAAGTGATCCTCGACAGCTTCAACGTCACGGTCAACAACGGCGGCGTGGCCGACGTCGGGCAGAAGGGGCTCGTCGGCTGGCACGCCGCCATCGAGGGCACGATCTTCGTCGACACCAACGGCAACGGCAAACGCGACCCCGGGGAAGCGGGCGTGCCGCAGTTCCCGGTGTCGGTGAAGGAACGCGACAACTCCACGATGGACCAGGGCATCGCCGGCGTCACCACCGACGCCACCGGGCAGTACTCGATCCCCGAGGTCTACCCGCTCAGCAAGTTCCTGGTGCTGGAGGCGTTCAACACCCGGTACAAGACCACCGGGATCACCTACCAGGCCGACAACCAGCCGGCGCCGACGACGATGCTCGGTGCCGCCGTGGACGTGTCCATCCTGCCGATCATCGGGCTCAAGGGCCGGGTCGACTGGGGCGTGCAGCCCTACACCGGGGCGGAGAACGGCGGGATCGTCGGCACCGTCAGCTACGACACCACCCGCAACGAGCTGGACCCGCGCTACGCGGTGACCGAGCCCTACCAGCCGGGTGTGCCGAACGTCCCCGTGCACCTCTACGCCGTCCAGCGCGACGCGAACGGCGACCCGGTCCTCAACCCCGACGGCTCGGTCGCGCGCGGTCCGGAGCTGGCGGACACCTACACGTCGGAAACCTGGCAGCAGCCGACCGGCTGCACGCCCCGGCTGTACAACGGGAACGTCCTGACCGGCCAGCAGGCGGTCGGGATCCCGGGGCAGGATCCACCGTCCTGTGTGGAGTCCCCGATGAGCGGGATCCAGGTGCAGCCGAGTGACACCACGCCGGGCAGCTTCGGGCAGACCGTGAACGGCAACTACGGCTTCGGCACGTCGAAGCTGAACCTGTACCCACCGGGCGACGAGAACAACCCGGCGCCGGGCAAGGACCTCCCGCTTTACGCGAACCTGGCCGACAACCACTACGACGACCAGCCCCTGGTCCCCGACGACTACCTGGTCTCGGTCGACGTCCCGCAGAACCCGGTCGGCGGCAAGCCGATGTACCAGGTGACGAAGGAAGAGGACGTCAACATCTTCAACGGTGACGGGTACCTGCCGCAGGAGAACTTCCCGCCGGCTCCGGAACTGTCGAGCGACCCGCCCACCCCGGCCCAGCCGCAGCCGGATCCCGGAGCACCGCCGTCGGGCGGCGCGGGCATCGTGGCTCCGTGCGCGGGGGCCAACCACACGGTGCACGTCACGAACCAGGCGTTCGTCGACGGCGGCGGCAGCCCGTTCGAGGGCCAGGCGAAGCCGCTGTGCGACCAGAAGCTCGTGACCGTCCGAGGTGGACAGTCGACCGCGCCGAACTTCAGCCTGTTCACCGACGTGCCGCTGCCGACCCACTTCTACGGCCTGACCATCAACGACCTCGGCCTGTCCAACGACCAGCGGTCCATCCAGTACGGCGAGGCCCAGCCGCTGCCGGGCGTCCCGATGGGTGTCTACGACTGGAGCGGCCGGCTCGTCGACACCGTCGCCACCGACTTCAACGGCTACTACGAGGCCCTGGAGCCGTCGACGTCGACGTACAACTGCCCGCTGCCGGCCGGACCGTGTCCCGGCATGTACCGGTTCGTCGGCAACGACCCCGGCCAGCCCGGGCACGTCAACCGCGACTACAACCCGCGGTTCCGGACCATCGCGACGAACTTCCAGGCGTGGCCGGGGCTCTACACGGTGACCGACACCGCGCCGACCCAGGTGGGCGTCGTGGCCGTGGCGCCGGGCTCGACCCAGGTCAACCCGGTGAACTGCACCCCGCCGGCGGCCGCACCGCAGATCTTCGCACTCGACCGGCCGGTCCTGCGGCTGACCGACGTCCTGAACCGGACCGTCACCCTCGACGGTCTCGGGTTCGGGGCCGCCAAGGGCACCGGGCAGGTGATCCTGACCCGCGCCGACGGCTCGACGGTGAACCTGGCGACCACGGCCTGGAGCGACACCCAGATCAAGTTCACCGTCCCGCTCACCCTCGCCGGCGGCCCGGTGAAGATCTCCGTCCGCAAGTCCGACGGCCAGACGACGGTCAACGGCGTCGGGCTGCAGGTCCTCGGGCTCGCCTACAACCCGCGCATCCTGCAGGTGAACCCGCCGACCCCGGCACCCGTCGGCACCGGCTTCACCACCGTCCAGGCCGCGCTCGAGGCGGCCGCCCGCGGCACCGGCCAGCAGGTCGTCGTGGTGTGGCCGGGCCCGCAGGGCCAGGACAACCCGCAGGGCGCGTACTTCGAGAACGTCGTGGTCCACTCGCAGGTGCGCCTGCAGGGCGTCGGCCCGGGCGGCTTCCGGCCGGACGGCAGCTACGTCCGGGGATCCGTGCTCAACGGGCTGGGCTTCAACCCGGACAACCCGTCGGGGACGGCGTGGTTCGCCCTCGTCGGCGGGCTGGCCCACCAGGGGCCGGCGAACGTCCCCGACTCCGCGGTCGTCACCGTGCTCGCCCCGCCCGCCGGCAACACCGGCTCGGCGATCGACGGGTTCACCATCACCGGCGGCGCGCAGGCGGACTTCGCCACCAACCTCAACGACGTCTACGGCGGCACGAAGACACCCGCCGGGGCGCCGGGCGCGGCCATCACCCAGGGCGGCGGCGTGTACGTCCACGCCGGGGTCACCGGGCTCGGCCTGTCGGACAACGTGATCGTCGGCAACGGCGGCTCGTACGGCGGTGGCGTGCGCGTCGGGACGCCGTACGACACGACGACCCACAACCGCAACCTCACCATCGACCACAACCAGATCCGCGACAACGGCGGCACCAACCTGGCCGGCGGGATCGGGCTGTTCGACGGCACCGACAACTACTCCGTGCACCACAACGATCTGTGCGGCAACTTCTCCGCCGAGTACGGCGGCGGCATCAGCCACTACGGCCGCGGCACGGGCGGTGACATCGGCAGCAACCGGCTGTGGTTCAACCAGTCCTACGACGAGGCGGGCGGCATCATGATCGCCGGGGAGCTGAACACCAACCTGAACCAGCCCTCGGCCGGCTCGGGACCGGTGATCGTGCACGAGAACCTCGTGCAGGACAACCTCGCCAACGACGACGGCGGCGGCATCCGGCTGCTGCAGGCCGGGACGTTCCCGATCTCGATCGTCAACAACATGATCACCGACAACATCTCCACCCACGAGGGGGGCGGCCTGGCGCTCGACGACGCGACGAACGTCCGGGTCGTCAACAACACGGTGATGAAGAACGTCACCACGGCCACCGCGATCACCAGCACCGGCGAGGCGGCCCCGGCCGGGCTGTCGACCGCGCTGAACAGCGCGCAGCTGCAGGCGACCCTGCCCGCGAACGCGCCGAAGTACAGCAAGCCGGTGCTGTTCAACAACATCTTCTACGACAACCGGGCCGGCAACTGGAACGGGCTCTACGTCTCCGGTATCGCCTCGCCGCAGGCGCCGGCCGGCGACCCGGTCCGGCACTGGGACCTGGGTTCGGTGGACGCCGGGGTCACGCTGACCCCGACCTACTCGGTGCTGCAGCAGTACGACCCCGGGGTGACGGCGAGCCCGACGAACAAGATCGGCACCGACCCGCACGTGCGGACCCCGTTCGACGTCTCGGCCACGATCCTGACCTCCCGGACGTTCCCGTCCTTCCGGGAAGCGGTGATCGTCGCCCAGAACGTGGCGCCGCAGCTGCAGGGCGACTACCACCTGAGCGGACCGGTGCCCCCGGCCAACGGCGGCGGCACGGGCTCGCAGCCGAACCCGGGCGGCGCGATCCAGGCGCCCGCGATCGACTACGACGGGCAGCGGCGGGCCACCCCGCCGGACATCGGGGCCGACGAAGCGTTCTAGGCCCGCTCCCGCGATTCCGGTCCGGCCGTATTCCTACCCCCCGAGGGTACGGCCGGGCCGGTTCCACCCCACCAGCATCGGCAACCGGCTCGCCGGGAGGACACCGTGACCAGCGACAACCAGCAGCGGCCGCCGAGGCCGATGAGCCGCCGTGCCCTGCTCTACGGCGGCGCCGCGACCGTGGCCGCCGTCGCGGGCGGGCGGCTGCTCGGCTCCCGCCTCGACGCGCCGGCCCCGACCACCGTCCGGCCGGCCGCCGCCGTCGTGCCCCCGGTCACCGAGGTGCACTTCGCCGCGACCGACGGCTGGGTTTCGATGCCGGCCGGGGCCCGCCAGAACCTGCCGTTCTGGCCGGACTCCCTGGCCCCGAGCCCGTTCGACCTCTACGTCTTCGGCTTCCGCGATGTGACCGGGCTGGACGACGCGACCGTCAAGGCCCAGCGCGGCAAGGCCCAGATCTCCGCGCCCCTGCTGGCGTTCGACCAGGGCACCGACATCAAGCTGACGCTCACCAACCTCGGCCTCTCGCAGCGGCCCGACCTCGTCGACGGGCACACCGTGCACTGGCACGGGTTCCAGAACGCCATCCCGTTGTTCGACGGCGTGCCGGAGCTGTCGATCTCGGTGCCGATCGGCCGGGACTTCACCTACTTCTACCGTCCGCACGAGGCCGGGACGTACATGTACCACTGCCACTTCGAAGACGTCGAACACGTGCAGATGGGCATGACCGGCGTGGTGTTCGTCCGGCCCGCGCAGAACAAGGCCCCGGTCGGCGGCGACCCGCTCGGCACGAAGTACGCCTACAACGACGGCGACGGCTCCACCCGCTACACCCGCGAGTTCGCTTTCATGCTGACCGAGATCTGGGCCGAGGCGCACTACCGCGACGCCCACATCCAGACCACCGACTGGACCGACTTCTCGCCCAGCTTCTGGACGATGAACGGCCGCTGTTACCCGGACACCCTGGCCCCGAACGGCAATCCCCTGACAACGGCGGCCGGACGCCTGCAGTACCAGCCGAACAGCTCCCTGATCACCGCCAACGAAGGCGACCGCGTGCTCCTGCGCCTGGCCAACCTCGGCTACCAGAACCACTCGCTGACCGCCGACGGGATCACGTTGACCACCGTCGCCAAGGACGCCGCCCCGCTCGTCGGCCGGGACGGCAGCAAGCACTACCTGGCCGGCAACAGCGTCGAGATCGGGCCGGGGGAGAGCCGGGACGTGCTGTTCACCGCGCCGTCGCCGGGCACGTACCTGCTCTACGACCGTGACTACGGCTTCCTGAACAACGGCGGGGGCGGTGGGTACGGCGGTCAGCTGACCGAGATCCGGGTCAGCCCCGCCGGCACGCTCGGCCCGCAGACCACCCCCAACACCTGAGCAGGACACGCCATGAACCCGACGCGCTCGCCCCGCTTCACCTCCGCGGCCCCGGTCGTCCTGGCCGTCGCCATCGTCGTCGCGCTCACCATGCCGATGCCGTCGGCGGCCGCGGCCACCACCGACGGCCTGCCCTGCGAAGCCAACTCCGCCAACACGTTCTCCCTCGACGCCAAGGCGGGTTACGTCGCCACCCCGGACGGCAACTCGATCTACATGTGGAGCTACTCCTCGAGCACCAAGGCGTTCCAGCTGCCCGGCCCGATGCTCTGCGTGGACTCCGGTGTCACGGTGACCGTCGTCCTGCACAACACGCTGCCGGAGGTGACGTCGATCATTTTCCCGGGCCAGCACCATCAGCGGGCCGATGGGCACCCCGCGCAACCGCAGGCCGACACCACCGGCCTGACGTCGCTGACCGACGCGGCGGCGCCGCTCACGGGTTCGGTGACCTACACCTTCACCGCCGGCTCGCCGGGCACCTACCTCTACGAGAGCGGCACCGACGTCGCCAAGCAGCGTGAGATGGGCCTGTCGGGCGCGCTCGTCGTCCGTCCGCCGGGCCAGCCCGACCACGCGAACGGCCGGGCCGACTCGGCGTTCGACCTCAACCGCGAGTACGTCTACCTGCTGTCCGAAGTGGACCCCGACCTGCACCTCGCCGTCGAGCGCAAGCGGGCCTTCGACGTCACCAAGACCAAGGCACGCTACTTCTTCATCAACGGCCGCAGCATGCCCGACACGATCGCGCCCACCGGCGCGGCCTGGCTGCCCAACCAGCCCTACGGCTCGCTGGTGCACCTCAAGCCGTTCGTGCCCGGTGACCCGAACAGCCGGCCCGCGCTCGTGCGCTACCTCAACGCCGGGTCGGTGAACTACCCGTTCCACCCGCACGGCAACGACCAGCGCGTGATCACCGAGGACGGCCAGCCGGTGCAGGGAGCCGGCGGCAGCGACGCCTCCTACGACAAGTTCCTCATCGACATCGGGCCCGGCCAGAGCGCCGACACCCTCGACCAGTGGGTCGACGCCGAGCACTGGAACGGCGAGACCAACCCGATCCCGGTCCCGCTGCCGCAGCTGCAGGACCAGATCGTCGGCCCGGGCACGGAGACGTGGTTCAGCGAGAACCCGTACCTGGGCGGCCAGCCGGGCGACGTGCCCGCCGGCGTCGTCCGCAACAACCAGTGCGGCGAGTACTACATGGTCGCCCACAGCCACGCACTCGAACAGGCCACCAACTACGGCGCGAGCTTCGGCGGGATGATGACGCTCGTGCGCATCGACCCGGCCGCCGGGTGCCCGTCATGACGACCCCGGGCCGAGAGGACAGGACCATGCGCAGCAGCACACGCCGCACGGCCGGGGGAGCGGCGCTCGCCCTCGCGGTCGCCGGGCTCACCGTCGTCGTCCCGCACCCCGCCGCGGCGGCGGCCGCCGCTCCGCTGGCGACTCCGCTCGCCCGCGCGGCGACCCCTCAAGGTGCGCTGCCGACGACCGGCTGCACGGCCGCGGGCACGGCGTCGACGTGCGAGCTCTACGCCAAGCCCGGCACGCTCACGGTGTCCAGCATCGCCGTTCCCATCTGGGGACTGTCCTCGACGGACACCGGGGTACCCGGCACCCCGGGGCCGGTGCTCGTGGTCACCGAAGGCGCCACCGTGACGGTCAACGTCCACAACGGACTGCCGGGTGCGCTGAGCCTGGCGGTTCCCGGCCTGCTCGGCGGGGCCGACGACCGCACCGGCGCCGCTCCGGGTGCCACCAAGTCGTACACGTTCACCGCGAACCGGGCCGGCACCTACCTGTACGAGGCGGGGCACACCGCCGACGGCGCCCGGCAGGCCGCGATGGGCGTCGTGGGCGCGATGATCGTGCGTCCCGCCGGCGGTCCGGGCACCGCGTACGGAACCGCGTTCGACGACGAGAGCGCGCTCGTGCTGTCCGAAGTGGACCCGGCGTTCAACGCCGACCCCGCGGGCTACGACCTGCGGAAGTTCCAGCCGGTCTACCGCCTGATCAACGGCAAGGCCTACCCCGAGACCGACCCGGTCGCGACCGGCGCCGGGCGCCGCGTCCTGCTCCGGTACGTCAACGCGGGGCTGTCCGCCCACGCGATGGGCACCCTCGGCACCGAACAGTCGGTGCTGGCCAAGGACGCCCGGCCGAGCGAGGCCCCGTACCTCAAGGTCTCCGACAGCATCGCCGCCGGGAGCACCAAGGACACCCTGGTCACCGTGCCCCCGGCCGAGGACGGGCCGAAGTTCGCGGTCTACGAGACGGCCGGGCGGCTCGACACCGCGGGTCACCGCGTCGGCACCACGAACACCGTGGCCTTCGGCGGGATGATGACGTTCCTGGACACCGGCGCGGCGCCGTCCGGCACCGACACGGCCGGCCCGGTCACGCAGAAGCTCGCGGCGGCACCGGCGACGGCGACCGCGCTGCAGACGGTGACGTTCACCGCGGACTTCACCGACGTGCCCAACGGCGGCTCGAACGTCACCCGCGCCGAGTACGTCGTCGACGACCCGGCGATCGCCGTGGGCACCGGAACGCCGTTCACCGGCACGTTCGGCGGCCCCACGGTCACCGGCGCGCAGGCGACGCTGAACCTGGCCACGCTCACTCCGGCACTCGCGGCGGGCAAGCACGTCGTCTACGTCCGCGCGCTCGACTCCCAGGGCAACTGGGGCGTGGTGAACTCCGTGGTCCTGACGGTCAGCAGTTCCGGGCCGGTCACCACCGGCGGGGCGCTGACCCCCGCCGCCGGGAACGGCTCGGCCGCGGTGGTCCTGTCCACCACCGGCGACGACTCCCTGCTCGGCGGCACCGTCGACCAGGCCGAGTACTTCGTCGGCACTCAGGGCGCGAACGGCACCGGCACCCCGATGACACTGACGCCCGGCGCCGTCGTGGCGGAGTCGGCGACCATCCCGGCGCTCAGCCTCGCGGCGCTGCCCGAAGGCCCGGTCACGGTGTACGCGCACAGCCACGACTCCTTCGGGCTGTGGGGACCGGCGCAGGCCCTGCCGTTCACGCTCGACCGGACGCCGCCCGCGATGACCAGCGGGATCGTCGAGCCGAGCCCGAACAACGGTACCGCCGGGTCGCCGGTGGACCCGACGGCGATCAAGGTCACCGCCGCGTTCGCCGACCCGGTGACCAACGGCGTCGCCACGGCGATCACCGCCGCCGAGGGCTTCCTCGACAACCCGAACGGCGTTCCGGGCACCGGGCTGACGTTCGTCGCGTCGGACGGCGCGTTCAACGCGACGGCGGAAGGCGCGTACGGCCTCATCCCGCTCAGCCAGCTGACCGGGATGACCGAAGGCCCGCACCAGGTCTACGTCCACGCCAAGGACGCCGCCGGGAACTGGGGCCCGTACGCCCCGCTCACCCTGGTGGTCGACCGCAGCGGTCCGGTCCTCAGCGCCGCGAGCGCGACGCCGAACACGGTCAACCGGAACACGACCGGCGTCACCCTGGCCGCGACCGCGACCGACAACCAGACCGCGGTCACCGGTGCGGAGTGGTTCGACGGCGCCGACCCGGGCAAGGGCCTCGGCCACCCGATGACGGTCACGGCCACCGGCCCGAAGACCGCGAACGTCGGGGTCGTGGCCGGACCGGGCGGGTTCGCCGTCGGCACGCACGTCCTGTCGCTGCGGGCCCGCGACGCCGCCGGCAACTGGGGCACCCCGGTGACGGTGACCCTCACCGTCACGGCGCTGAGCAACATCGTGTTCTCCGACGGCTTCGAGTCCGGGAATACCGGCGCCTGGGCCACGGGCACCGGCCCCGTCGCCGTGCTCCCGGGCTCCGCGCTGAGCGGCACCCAGGGCCTGCAGGCCACGGCCGGGGGAGCGGCGCCGGCGTACCTCACCGACCCCACGCCGCTGAACGAGTCCGCCTACCACCTGCAGTTCCAGTTCCGGCCCGACACGCTGGCCACCGGGACCGGCACGGTGAACCTGGCGGCCGGGCTGTCCGCGACCGGTCAGCAGCTGTTCGTGGTGCAGTACCGCAAGTCGACCGGCGCGGCCCAGGTGCGGCTCGGTGTGCGGCGCAGCACCGGCGTCGTGGCCTACACGCCGTACCTGACGCTCGGCACCGGAGTCCAGACGATCCGGGTCGACTGGGCGGCGGGGACGTCGACGACGCACAAGCTGACCGTCGGCGCGGCGAGCCAGCAGCTCACCGGCGTCAACACCGGCACCGTCCGGCTCGACGCGCTCTGGCTCGGCCTGTCCGGCGGCGGTGCCGCCACCACCGGGGCGGCGTCGTTCGACGCGGTCCTCTCCACCCGGTTCACGCTGCCCTGACCCGCCCGACGCGAGGAGAACGACGATGTTGCCGAGGAAACTGGGTGAGTGGTGGCGGCGCGGCGCGGTCCGGATCGCGGTGCTCACCGTGCTGGTCCTCACCTTCGCGGCGGTGCTGACCTGGCGGGTCCAGTCGACCGCCGGCGCCGGGAAGCCCTACCAGGTACCGCAGGACCCGCAGCTGGAGAGCAGCCTCGGGATCCGGATCGCCCAGGCGGCGGTGGTCGCCGACGGCGGCATCGTCGAGCTGCGCTACACCGTGCTCGACGGCCAGAAGGCGTCGAAGTTCCAGAACGACGTCCACCACCCGCCGGTCCTGCACAGCGAGCGGCGCAAGGGTGACGTCTACCGGGCCGCGCTGATGAAGCAGGGCCACGAACTGCGGCCCGGCCAGACCTACTACATCCTCTACCTGAACAACGGTAACGCGATCCGCAGCGGCGAGACCCTCGAGGTCGAGGCCGGCGGCGCCAAGCTGCAGCACGTCCCGGTGCGGTGACCCGGTGACCGGACGGCTGCGGACGCGGGTGGCGGTGCTCGCCGGATCGGTGGTCGTGGCGGCGGGTTTCGCGGTCCTCTCGGCGGCGCCCGCCTGGGCGCACGCCGAGCCGATCGGCACGGTGCCCGCCGACGGATCCACTGTGGACACATCGCCGCCGGCCGTCGAGGTCCGGCTGAGCGAGCCCGTGGAGGCCGCCGCGACGAAGGTCTCCCTCGTCGACGGCGCCGGGCGAACCCTGCCCACCGCCCCCGCGGTGCTGCTGCGCACCGCGGGTGCCGGTCCGGAGGAACCGGCCACCTTGCGGATCCCGCTTCCGGTCCTGCCGCCCGACGCCTACCGGCTGTCCTGGTCGACGGTGTCGAGCGACGACCTCCACGCGACCGCCGGCACCGTGGTGTTCGGGGTGCAGCGGCCGGTGGCGCCGGCCACCGGCGGCCCGCCCCCCGACCCGCTGCCGGGTGCGGGCGAGGTGCTCGCGCAGGCGGCGATCTACCTCGGGCTCGGCGGCTGGATCGGGTCGATGGTGCTGCTGTTCCTGCGCCGTCCGGCCGACGGTCCCGCGCGGCGGATCCGGGCCCGGTTGCTGCGCATCGGCGCGATCGCCGCCGTCGTGGCGTTCTCCGGCGGCCTGGTCCTGATGCTGGTGCGGGCGGCCGCGTTCGGATCCGACGTCGTCCCCGTGGCGTGGCAGCTGGTCAGCGGCACCACCGCCGGACCGCCGTGGGTGATCCGCGAGGCCGTCGCGCTGGGGATGGCGGCGGTGTCGGTCACCGCGCTGCGCCGCGGCTCCCTGCCGAGGCGGCCCGCGGCCGCGGCGGTGCTCGTGCTCGCGTCCGCCGGGGCGGTCACGACGGCCCTGCTGGGGCACCTCGGCCGGTCGGGGCCGCTGCTGCTGGTCACGGACGTCCTGCACATCCTGGCGACCATGACGTGGGCCGGGACGGTGATCGTGGCGGGCGTCGTCCTGGTCGGCCTGCGGGGGCACCGCGAGCAGGCCAGGGCGGTTCTCCGCCGCTTCGGCCTCGTCGCGACCGGTGCGCTGACCCTGCTGGTCGCGACCGGCCTGCTGCTGGCCGGGGACCGGGTGGCTTCGCTGGACGCCCTCCTGCTGTCGACCTACGGCCGGATCCTGGTGGTCAAAGCGGGACTCGTCGCCGTCGCCGCGCTGACCGGTCTCGCGACCACCCGGAGCCTGCACGGGCGCAAGCAGGATCCGACCCGGACCGGCCCCGCCGTGCGGGCCGAGATGGCGGTGCTGGCCGGAGTCCTCGTCGTGACCGGGGGACTGGTGTCGACCCACCAGGCGACCGGACCCCAATGGCGTCCGCCGGAGCCCGTGGTCACCCAGACCTCACTGGCGGCCGACGACCTCGTCGGCACCGTCGACGTACGTCCGAACCTGCCGGGCCGCAACTTCGTCACGGTGAACCTGTTCGACACCCGGCGGCCGGCCCCCGCGCCGATCCAGGCCGTCGACGTCGTCCTGCGCGGACCCGGCGGGGCAGCGGTCACCCGCACGGCGAGCCCGGCCGGTCCGGGCGCCTACCTGCTGGCCACCGACGACCTGGCCGACAGCGGGAACTGGTCGATCACCGTCACCGCGCGCCGTCCCGATCTGGTCCCGGCGTCGGCCAGTCTGCTGTGGACGGTCCCGCCGGCGACGGCGTTCACCCGGCCGACGGTCTTCTCCGGGGTGCCGTTGACGGATTACACCGCCTGGGCCGCTGTCGTGGTGCTGCTCGCGGGTGCCGCCGCGGTGCGGCTGGTGACCGGGCGCCGATCGCGCCGGGGCAGCGAAGCCGAACGGGTGCCGGTGTCATGACCCCGGCGAGTACGGGGTTCTCGATCTCGGTGACCGAGGACGACGACCGGGTCGCCGTGCGCCTCGGCGGGGTCCTCGACGAGAACGCCGGCAGCCTCGTCGCGTTGTGGCTGACGCCGTTCGTCCTCCTGACGCCCGGCCGCCCGGTCGTGCTCGACCTGACGGAGCTGACCGCCCTGCACCACACCGGGTTGGCGATCCTCACCGACCTGGCCGAGCTCGCCGCGTGCCGCCACTGCGCCCTCGACTTCGTCGCCGGCCACGGGGACGACCGCCGGCCGTTGCGGCTCGACGGCCTGGCCGGTGTGCCCGCCGACGATCTCGGACCGCTCATACCGGTGCAGGGGAAGGGCGAACCCGGCCGGCGGTGACCGGCTGCCGGGCCTACCCGCTCAGCGGTCTCCTGCGGCACGCCTGATGTCGAGCCGCAGGCCGGGTGCGGCGTGCCCGGCGAGTTCCGCGCGCAGCGTGGCCACCAGGCGGTCGGTGGCGGGTGGCCGGTAGCCCGTGGTGCGGGTGACCGCGGCGATGCTGCGGCTGATCCCGGCGTCGCGCAGCGGGCGCAGCACCACGGCGGCGGGAATCGGCGCCGGCGCCATGATCCGGGGCACCACGGCGACGCCGATCCCGGCCGACACCAGGCCGACCATGGCGGCGTGGTCGTTCGACACCGCCACGATCTCGGGACTGAACAGGGCACCGCGGCAGGCGTTCACGAAGGCGTCCAGGCACGGGCAGGGGTTCGGGGCGATCCAGTGCTCGCCGGCCAGCCCGGCCAGCGGCACTTCGGCGGTGGCGGCGAGCCGGTGGCCGGCCGGCAGGACCACCGCCATCCGGTCGTCGGCCACCACTTCCCAGTGCAGCCGGGGATCGCGGGGCTCGCCGATGTCCGGATAGTCGTAGACCAGCGCGAGGTCGGCGTCACCGGCGAGGAGCCGCGGCAGGGCCACCACGGGGTCGGCTTCGGAGAGCAGGACCTTCGCCTTCGGCAGGGCCCGGCGGAACGTGCCGACGACCGGCGGCACGATCGTGGCCGCCGCGCTCGGGAACGTCACCATCCGCACCTCGCCGCCGTCCGGCTGGGCGAGCGCCGACAGTTCCCTCGTCGCTTCCCGCAAATGGCTCAGCAGCCCTTCGGTGTGATGGAGCAGCACCTTCCCGGGGTAGGTGATGCGCATCCCGCGCCCGGCGCGGTCCAGCAGCTGCATCCCGACTTCCTGTTCCAGCCGGGCGATGTGCTGCGACACCGCGGGCTGGCTGATGCCGAGTGCGGTGGCCGCCGCGGTGAACGAGCCACAGGTGACGACCTGACGGAGGAGGCCGCACCCGGAACATGGAGGAATCCGATGCGCCACCTGATCCAGCGTCACGGCCGGAAGCTCGCCACCGTCACGGCCGCCGCGGCCGCCCTCGCCGTGGGCACGGCCCTGCCCGCCCACGCCGCGCCCGCCGTGTACCGCATCACCACCGTGGCCACGCTGGCCGTCGACGTCGCGGGGTCGTCCAGCGACGCCGGCGCGGCGGTGATCCAGTGGCCGATCAACGACGGCCAGAACCAGGAGTGGACGCTCGTCGGGAAGACCTATGGCAGCTGGCTCGTCAACTACGCCACCGGCAAGTGCCTGAGCGTCCCCGGCGCGAGCCTCGCGGCCGGCGCCCCGCTGGTGCAGTACCCCTGCAGCGACGTCGCCCACGAAGAGTGGGCACTGGAGCCGGTCGATTCCGGCACCGCGTACGTGCTGCGCAACGCCAACAGCCACCAGGTGATCGACGTGCCGGGTGGCACCGGCAACTGGGGCACGCAGCTCGAGCAGTGGCCGTCCAACGGCAATCCGAACCAGTACTTCTGGTTCTACACCGTGGCCTGACCGGGCCCGGCCGTCAGGATCCGTACCGGCGCCGGCGGGTGGTGTAGCTGCGCATCGCCCGGAGGAAGTCGATCTCGCGGAAGGCCGGCCAGTAGGCGTCGCAGAAGTGCAGTTCCGCGTGGGCGCCTTGCCAGAGCAGGAAGTTCGACAGGCGCTGCTCGCCGCTGGTGCGGATGATCAGGTCGGGTTCCGGGTGCTCCGGGGCGTACAGGTGGGCGGTGACGTCGTCGACGGTCAGGGTTTCCGCGACCTCCGTGAGCGTGCTGCCCGAGGTGGCGCGTTCGGTGAGGAGGTCGCGGAGGCCGTCGACGATCTCCTGGCGGCCGCCGTAGCCGATCGCCAGGGTGACGTGGGCGCCGGTCGGGCAGTCCCTGGTGGCTTCGGCGGCGTGTTTCAGGGCGCGTGCCGTGGACGCCGGCAGCAGGTCGACGGCGCCCGCGACGTGGACTCGCCACCGGGCGTCCGGCCGGGCCAGCCGGTCGGTGGCGAGCCGTTCGACGACGTCCATGAGGAACGCCACCTCGCCGTCGGCGCGGCTGGTCAGGTTTTCCGTGGAGCACAGGAAGACCGTGACGTAGCGGATGCCGAGGGACTCGCACCAGGACAGCACGCGTTCGGCGTGCTCGGCGCCGTACCGGTGCCCGAGGCTGGGGTTGGCCAGGCCCTGTTGCCTTGCCCAGCGCCGGTTGCCGTCCATGATCAGGCCGACGTGGCCCGGCAGGGCGGTGCCGGTGAGCTGCTTGCGCAGGTGGCGCGCGTACCGGGCATAGAGGGGCGCGGTGACGCGCATCGTCTGCACCTTTCAGGCCGCGGTGGCCGGGGGCCGGAGGACCAGCGGTGCCGCGAGCAGGCACAGCCCGAACGCGGCCGGCACGGGCGCCGGATCGGTGACCGCCGCGACCAGCTGGGTCGCGCCGGTGGCCGCGGCCGCCGCGGCCAGGACCCGGACGCCGAACCGGAAGCGCCGCGGGGGCACGGCCGGATCGGCACCCGCCCCCGCGATGGTCCTGGCGACCTGGATCACGGCCCAGCCCCAGGAACCCCACCAGCACGCGAGCACGGTGAGCCGGATCGGCGGGGCGAAGGCACCGCCGGTGCCGTGGACGACGGCGACGACGGCGACGCCCAGCACGGCCGGCCCGGCGAGGCGGCGCAGGAGCCGCCGCCCGAGGGCCGTCAGCGTGGCCGGGGCCGGGCGCGGCACGGCGAGCAGCAGACCGGCGACCACCGCGACCGCGCAGACGTCGAGCATCCGGGGAAGCCCGCGGGTGCCCTCGATCATCAGGTGCGCGGCGAACCAGCCGATGCCCGTCACGATCACCGCCATCGCGACGAGCCGGGCCTGGCGCTGGGCGGCCGAGCGGGCGGGCCAGGCGGCGGGGTGCAGCCACATGTCGGCGACGCCCGCGAGCAGGTTCGGCCACGACCGCGGGCCGCTCGTGCGGACCTCCGCGGCCAGGTCCGCGCCCCAGCGGTCCCGGAACGCCCGCGGATAGAGCCGGACCAGCCCCTGGGCGACGGTCATGCCGGCCGCACGCCGAGCCGCCGGAGTCCCGCGTCGGCCACCCTGGCCATGGCCCGCAGCTCGCGCTCCAGGACGGTCCGTCCCTGGTCGGTGATGCGCACCGGACGCTGGCGGCCTTCCCCTTCGAGCGCTTCGATCAGCCCCTTCGCCTCCAAGCGGGCGAGGGCGCCGTAGAGGCTGCCCGGCCCCAGCCGTTCGCCGGTCAGCTCGCCGATCGCGGTGTTGACGGCGTAACCGTGCAGCGGCCCGTCGGTCAGGGCGTAGAGCACGAGGATCTGGGCGTCGTTCGGCATCCGCGGCTCCTTCGGTGGTCCGGCCGCACGCTACTACGTGTCAAGTAGTACGTGCAACGTACTGCCGGACGTCAGCCGGACCCGGGTCCTGCCTGTGCCGATTCGATGGTGCTGTGCAGATCGGTGACGGAATCCAGGGCGGTCTCCGCGGACCACGCGGTGATGCCGGAGACCACGGTGGCCGCGAGCAGCGCGGCCGGGAGCCGGCGGCGCTGGGCCGTCAGCAGGGCCTTGACGCGGCGGGGGACCGGGCCGCCGGTCGCGGCGAGCGCGAACGTCGGCCGGGACCGCCCGGCCAGCGCGGCCTTGGCGACGGCGTGGGCGACCACCGTGCGGTCGCCCACCTGCTCCGCGGCGGCCTCGTCGGCCCAGCGTTCGAGGGCGAACCGGGCGGCCGCGCACAGCGGGCGCAGCACCGGGTTCAGCGTGCCGGCCAGCGTGACGGCGACGAGGAAGTGGTGGTGGCGCAGGCGGAGGTGGGCGCGTTCGTGGGCGAGCAGGGCGGTGCGTTCGTGCGGGGAGAGGGCGCTGAGCATGCCGCTGGAGATCGCGATCCGGCCGCCGCGCCCGGGCGCGGCGAACGCCACCGGCTCGGTGCCCGGCAGGATCACCACGCCCGGTGCCCGGCTGTGGTCGTCGAGCTCCCGGGTCAGGGCGCGGATCCAGCGGGTGTAGCCGATCGCGGCGCGGACGAAGGCGACGGCGAGCCCGGTGAGCAGCAGGCCGCAGGCGGCCGACGCCGGGAGGTTGATCGGGTCCAGGCCGCGCAGCACGTCGGGTGACCAGTGCCCGGCGCGTGCGACCGCCGGGATCAGCGTCAGGCCGGCGAAGGCCTGCAGCGCCAGGGTGACGGTGCTGGCGGCGGCCAGCACGAGACAGCCGGCCGTCAGCAGCCAGCTCGCTTCCCGGGGCGGGAGCCGGGGGGCGACGAGCCGGGCCAGCGGCCAGGCGGCCAGCGGCAGGAGCAGCGGGACCCAGACGTCGAGGTCCACGGCTCAGTCCCCGGTACCGGACTTGCCCAGGAGCTTCCGCAGCTCGCGTTCGTCCGATTTGGACAGGTTCGAGACGAAGCGGGCGAGCACGCTGCGGCGGTCCGGCTCGTTGTCGAGCACCTTGGTCATCCGCCGCGCCGCCAGCCCGGGTTCGTCTTCGACGGCGTGGTAGCGGAACGACCGGCCCTGCTTCTCCCGGGCGGCGACGCCCTTTTCGTGCAGGCGCGAGAGGATCGTGACCACGGTCGTGTAGGCGAGGTCACCCTCGAGCCGTTCCTGGACGTCCGCCGGGGCGAGGGGGCCTTCGGCTTCCCACAGGATCGCCAGGACCTCCGCCTCCAGCGCGCCGGGAGCCCGCCGCACGCCTTCGTCCCGCTGCATCCTCATGGCCGCATTCTACAGAAGTGTCGTACCCAGCCGGCCGAGGTGGAGGCCGCGGGCCCGGCAGTCGCCGATGATCGACGGGAGCGCGCCGAGCGTGGCCCGCCAGGCGCCGTTGCCGGTGGTGACGTCGCTGTCGTGCAGCAGGATCGTGCCGCCGTCGCCGACGTTCCGCATGACCCTGCGGTGGACGGACGCGGCCGTGCAGCCTTCGGTCCAGTCGAAGCCCCACGTGCTCCACAGCACCGGGGTGAGCCCGAGGCGCCGGGCCGAGAGCAGTGACGCCCCGCTCAAGACGCCGTAAGGCGGCCGGAACCAGCGGGGCCGGACGCCGGTGAGGGTCTCGAGGAGGTCGCGGGCGCCGAGCAGGTCCCGGTGGGTGCGGCCGGGTGTCTTGCGCAGCAGGCACTGGTGGTCCCAGCCGTGGACGCCGATCTCGTGCCCGGCCTCGGCGATGGCCCTGGTCAGCTTCGGGGCGCGCAGGGCCTGGGCGCCGAGCAGGAAGAACGTCGCCTGGACGCCGTGGCGGTCGAGGGCGCGGAGGAACTGCGGGGTCGACGTCGGCGAGGGGCCGTCGTCGAAGGTCAGGGCGACCTGCCCGGTGAAGCCGATTCCGGCCAGCCGCGGCAGGAGGGTGCGGCGGGGGCCGGGAAGGAACGCCGCGGCGGGGGCGACGTGGGTGACCGCGGCGAGCGCCGCGAGCCCGATTGCGGCTTTCACGCGCGGTCCAGGAGCTTCTCGAGCAGGGGGAGCGGATCTTCGGCGGGCTGGGCCGTGGCCGGCGGGCGCTCGCCGGCGGCCAGCGCGGCGGCCAGGTCACCGGGGTCGCGGACCCAGCGGGCGAGGCCGAGCCGGTCCAGGACGGCGGCGTTGGCGCGCCCGTGGCCCGGCAGGCAGCGGTAGGTGAGCACGGGCAGCCGGGCCGCGAGGGCTTCCGAACTGGTCAGCCCGCCGGCGTTCTGGACGACGACGTCGACCGCGCGCATCAGCCCGGGCATGTCTTCGACCCAGCCGAACACGTGGGCCAGGCCCTCGGCGCGCAGCCGGTCGCGCAGGGCGGTGTTGCTGCCGCAGGCCACCACCGGCGTCAGCGGGCCGGACCGGGCGACGTCGTGGGCGGTCCGGCGGACCTGCCCGACGCCCCACGAACCGGCGGTGACCAGCGCCAGCCGTCCTTCGCCGGGCAGTCCGAACGCCTCCCGGGCCCGGCGCCGCTCGGGCGGGGTGGCGGGCCGGAAAGCGGACGCCACCAGCGGAGCCGCGACCGCGGCCGCGCGGGCTCCCAGGGTTCGCGCCTGCTGCCGGGCGAGGTGGTTCGGCGCGATGTGCAGGTCGGCGGCGGCGGTGACGCAGATGCGGTGCACGGCGGGGTCGGTCAGGTACACCGCGAGCGGGGCGGTCAGCTCACCGCGTCCGCGCAGGCGCGCCAGGGCGTGGGACGCGAGCGGGTAGGTGGAGACGGCCAGGTCCGTCCGGTCGCCGAGCGCTTCGCGCAGCCGGCGGCAGGCCAGGCCCGCCGCCCGGCTCGCGAGGGCGGCGGCGCGGGGACCGTTCAGGGCGCGCAGGGTCCAGTCCCAGCTGCGCGGGGCGGCCTGCAGCTGGCGCCGGTACAGCCGGCACAACCGTCCGCCCAGCGCGGGCGGCAGGAGGTCCAGGAAGTCGAGGACCTCGACCTCGTGGGCGCTCAGCCGGTCCGCCAGGGCGTACGCGGCCCGGTCGTGCCCGGCGCCGAACCGGGCGGAAACGATCACGATGCGCGCCATGTCCCTCCTTCGCTCTCCCCGATGCCGAACTTCTACACAGTTGTAGATTAACGTACGGCAAGGAGGGCGGCGAAAACATCTACACTGGAGTAGAACTTCTAGAAGACTGTAGATGTACGGCGGAAGGACATTCGCGTGGACGGCGGGGCGATCGACGGCAGCTGGTACCTCGCGGTGCTGGGGTTCGCCCGGGAAACCCCGTGGCTGCAGGGGGTCATGGCGATCTACACCAACGTCGGCCTGGTGCTGCTCGCCCTGCTGGCGGTGGTGACGTGGTGGCGGATGCGTTCGCGCGACGCGGCCCGCATGGCCGCCGCGTGGTGGGTCCCGCTCGCCGTCGTGCTGGCCTACGGCCTGAGCAACCTCGTGAAGGTCCTCGTCCAGGAACCGCGGCCGTGCATCCGGTACCCGGCGGTGCCCACGGTGGCGACCTGTGACTACGCCACGGACTACTCGTTCCCGAGCAACCACGTCACGCTCGCCGTCGCCGCGGCGCTCGCCCTGCTGTTCGCCGCGCGCCGCACCGGCCTGGTCGCGCTCGGGCTGGCCCTGCTGGTCGCGTTTTCGCGGATGTACCTGGGCGCGCACTACCCCCACGACGTGCTCGCCGGAGCTGTCCTCGGCGCGCTGGTGGCGTGCCTGGGCCTGCCGCTGCGGCGTCCGATGACGGCCCTCGTGGACCACTTGCGGGACGGAGCCCTGCGGCCGCTGGCCGGGACCGGCGAACGAACCGCGGCCGCGGCCCGGTGACGTCAGTCCTTTATGGACATCCGGGAGGGCGTCGTGCGGAGCCGGCGCACTCGACCGGCCGCACGCCGTACAGTGGCGTTCACCCGAGGAAAGGCAGGACTCATGCGGCCGTACCGGGTGCTCGCGGCCGGTTGCGCGCTGGCGCTGGCGGGCTGCTCCGCGGCTCCCGGGGCCGGCGCTCCCGCGACCTCGGTCACCCCGGTCGCGCCCGTCACGACGACCTCGGCCCAGGACGCCGCGGTGAACCCCGATCCGGCGAAGTTCGCGCCGCAGGTCATCGCCCGCGCCCGCGAAGCCGGCGTCGACCCGCAGCTGGTGCTGGCCATCCTCTACAACGAGAACTACAAGCCGCACGATCCGCAGCTCGAGCGCGCCTGGCAGAACCTCAAGCCGGACGCCGCGTTCGGGGTGGCGAACATGCACCGCGCGACGTACGAGCAGACCCGCCGCGGCCGCCCGTTCGCCGGCCGCGACTGGCAGGAGCTGCCCGACGACCCGGACCTCGCCATCCGGGCCGAAGCCTGGTACCTGCACGACCTGGCCGCTCAGCTGCCCGCGAAACACAGCGGCCAGTACACGACCGGCGAACTGCTGGCGCTGGGCTACAACGCCGGGCCGGGGAACATGAAGGCGTTCGCCCGCGGCACGAAGCCCGGCGCACAGGCCCAGACCTATCTGACGGACCTGCGCGCCACGTGGGCGAAAGCGGGTGCGGCGGTGGGAAAGCCCTGAATCAGGCCGGCCGCACCAGGCCGACGTCGTAGGCCAGCACCACGGCCTGGACGCGGTCGCGCAGGTCGAGCTTGTTGAGGATGCGCCCGACGTGGGTCTTCACCGTCGCCTCCGACAGGACCAGTTCGTCGGCGATCTCGGCGTTGGACAGCCCGCGGGCGAGCTTCCGGAGGACCTCGAGTTCGCGGTCGGTGAGCCGGTCGAGACCGTGTCCGGTGATGGGGGCGTCCTCGGCCGGGCCCCGGTCGGGGAGCCGGTCGGCCATGGCGTCGAGCAGCCGGCGGGTGACGCTCGGCGCGACCACCGCGTCGCCGCTGGCCACCGCCCGGATCGACGAGATCAGGTCCGCGGGCGGGACGTTCTTCAGCAGGAAGCCGCTGGCGCCCGCCTTGAGACCGGGGAAGGCGTACTCGTCGACGTCGAACGTGGTCAGGATCAGCACCCGGGAGCGGGCGTGCGCGCGGACGATCTCGCGGGTGGCGTCGATCCCGTCCATCCCGGGCATGCGCACGTCCATCACGACGACGTCGGGGTCGAGCTCGGCCGTGCGGCTGATCGCGGCCGTGCCGTCGGCGGCTTCCCCGACGACGGTGAAGTCCGGCTGCGACTCCAGGACCAGCCGGAAACCCAGGCGCAGCAGGGGTTCGTCGTCGACGAGCAGGATGCTGATCACGCGCCGGCCGCCGATCCGGCGTACCCGGGTTCGAGCCGGGCCGTGACCCGCCAGCCGCCGCCGGGCCGCGGGCCGGCGGTGACCTCACCGCCGAAGACGCCGACGCGTTCGCGCATGCCGCTGAGCCCGTGCCCGGCCACCGGACCGGCGGTTTCCCGGCCGCCGGCCCCGTCGTCGTCGACCTCGAGGGTGATCGTCGGGTCGGTGTAGCTCAGGCGGATGTGCGCGGCCGACGGCCGGACGGCGTGTTTGAGCACGTTGGTGAGCGCCTCCTGGGCGACGCGGTAGAGCGCGAGCCCGGCCGTGGGGGAGAGCGGGAACCGCTCGCCGGTGATCGTCCACGACGTGGGGAGCCCGGTGGTGCGCACCTGGGTGACGAGCTCGTCGATCTGGGCGACGCCGGGCTGCGGCGTGCGGGGGCTGCCGCCGCCGGTGCTGCGCAGCACGCCCAGCAGCCGGTGCATCTCGTCGAGGGCCTGCCGCCCGGTCGAGGAGACGTGCAGCGACGCGGTTTCCGCGGCGGCGGCGTCGGTGCGCGCGGCGTACGCGGCGCCGTCGGCCAGTGCGATCATCACCGAGAGGTTGTGCGCGACGATGTCGTGCATCTCCCGGGCGATGGTCGCCCGTTCGCGCGCCGCCGCGATCTGCGACTGCTGGTCGCGCTCGCGTTCGGCCCGCAGCGCCCGGTCCCGCAGCGACACCAGGTACACCCGCCGCATCCGCACGTTCACCCCGAGCACGAACGCCGCGGTGACCACCGCGGCCGCGAACACGAACCGGGCGGCGGACTCGGCGAGCTCGTCGCCGCGGAAGACCACGATCGCGATCAGCACACCGAGGACCGCCAGCGCCGTCCATGCCCGCCGCCGTCCGGAATGCGCACCCACGGTGTAGACGGCGACGAGCACCGCGATGGAGGTCGGCGGGAACGGCGGCCCGAAGAGCGCTTGGACCAGCGCGAACGCGCACGCCGCGGCCAGGGTCGCCAGCGGGAACCGGCGGCGGAACGCCAGTGTCGAGACCAGCAGCGCGCCCGTCCCGAACAGCAGCGGGCGAACGGCCGGCGCCACCCCGCGGTGCTCGATGACCAGCGCCAGCGGCAGCAGGGCGCACGCCGCCAGCACGTCCGTGGCGCTCGGGTGACCCCGCGCCCAGGCGCGCAGCCGCTCGGCCCCGGGCCACCCGCTGACCAGGCCGTGCTCGGAGACCGGCCACGCCGAACCCGCGTCGCTCACCCCGCCATCCTCCTCCACCGCCTCAGGCGTCGCGGCGTTCGAGCAGGACGAACGCGGCCACGAGCGCGACGGCGACGTAGGCGCAGAACACGGCGAACCCGGTCCACGGCGCGAGCATGGCCGCGTCCGGGTGGACCGTGATCAGGGCCTGGCCGGCGTTGCTCGGCAGGTACGGCACGACGTGCGGGGCCCAGCTGTCGGGGAGCGCCTCGGCGATGCCCGGCAGCACCAGCAGCAGGCCGAACAGGGTGGCGATGGCGCCGGCGGTGTGCCGGATCAGCCAGCCGAGCGCGACACCGAGCATCCCCACCACGGTGAGGTAGAGGCCGACGCCGAACACCGCTCGGAACACCCCGGGCGCGGACAGCGTCGTCTCGATGTGCTGGGAGCTGAGGAACGCCTGCCCGCCGAGGAACGCGGCGAACGAGCTGACCGTGCCCACCACGAACGACACGACGGCGAAGATGACGAGCTTCGCCCACAGCACCGGCGTCCTCGTCGGCACGGCCGAGAAGGTCGCGCGGATCATCCCGGTGCCGTATTCGCCGGAGACGACGAGCACGCCCAGCACGCCGATCACCAGCTGCGCCAGGACGTAGCCGCGGATGCTGACGTCGGTCGGGTCGAAGCGCAGCTTGGCCTGCGGCCGCATGACCGGCCAGCGGCTCGCGTCGGCGGCCGAGAAGACCCAGCCGAGCGCGATCATCCCGACCACGGTCACGGCGACCGCCACCGGCGACGAGCGGACCGTGCGGAACTTCAGCCACTCCGAGCGGAGGACCCGGACCGGGGTGACCTTGAGGTCGTCCGGCAGCGACGCCCGGGGTGCCGGCGTGCCGCCGGTGGCGGCGGGGGCGGGGGTGGTCGTCATGACGCGGTCCTTTCCTGGGCCGCCGGGGTGACCCGGTATTCGAGGGCGTCGTCGGTGAGCTCCATGAACGCCTCTTCCAGGGAGGCCTGGACGGGCGTGAGCTCTTCGAGCGGGATGGCCTCGCGGCAGGCGACGCGGCCGATCTCGGCGCCGTCGAGGCCGCTGACCTCGAGCAGTGCGGGGGCCAGGCTGGTGACGCCGACGTCGGGTCCGGTGAGCAGGTCCCGCAGCCGGGTGGCCTCCGGGGTGCGCACCCGCACGACCCGGCTCGAGGCGCGCCGGATGAACTCTTCGACCGAGGTGTCGGCGATGAGCTTGCCCTTGCCGATCACGATCAGGTGCTCGGCGGTCAGGGCCATCTCGCTCATCAGGTGCGAGGAGACGAAGACGGTCCGGCCCTCGGCGGCCAGGCCGCGCAGCAGGGTGCGGATCCAGAGGATGCCCTGCGGGTCGAGCCCGTTGACCGGTTCGTCGAGCACCAGGGTCGCGGGGTCACCGAGCAGGGCGGCGGCGACGCCGAGGCGCTGGCCCATGCCGAGGGAGAACCCGCCGACGCGCTTGCGGGCGACCTCGTGCAGCCCCACGAGGTCGATCACCTCGTCGACGCGCCGGCGCGGGATGCCGGTGCTCAGCGCGAGGGCGAGCAGGTGGTTGTAGGCGGACCGTCCGGTGTGGACGGCCTTGGCCTCCAGGAGCGCGCCGACTTCGTGCAGCGGCGCGGCGTGCTGCCGGTAGGGCTTGCCGTTGACCGTGACCGAGCCGGAGGTGGGTGCGTCCAGGCCCATGATCATCCGGATGGTGGTGGACTTCCCGGCGCCGTTGGGACCGAGGAACCCGGTCACCACACCGGGTTTCACCGTGAACGTGAGGTCGTCCACGGCCCTCTTGTCGCCGTAGCGTTTGGACACGGCACGTGCTTCGATCATGGGCGTTCTCGTCCTCTCGGGCATGGCGTGCGCGGAGCCTAGGACCGGGCCCGGCGGCGGAGCGACAGCCTGGCGGGCGATCTGCGCGGGCCCGGGGTGCGACCTCCGGCGTAGCGCGTACGCCGGAAGTCGTACGCCCGGCCGGTGAGTTTCCCGGCGGCGACGCACTGGACGGTCACCAGGATCGAGACGGCTTCGGCGGCGAGCAGCCCGATCAGGACGAGCACCTGGGTCGTGCCCGCCTGGATCGGGCCGGCGCCGCCGAG